>CAZYWQ010000370.1:0-3575 GCA_964651675.1 uncultured Candidatus Sumerlaeota bacterium
GTATATCCAGTTCAGTCTCGAAATCTTTGATATGGCATTTTTCTGCGATCTCATCAAAGCTCTCGATAATTTCTGCAATCTTTTTTTCTAATGGTTGAATCTTCATCGTCACATAGTTTATTTTTAGAAATCGATTACATTGACTCCTTTTACTCCCATTCACACATTCGCATCCAATCCTATATATAGTATTAAAAGTCCTTTATCAATAATAATCTGGTTGACCCTGAAAAATCCGATTTGCTTAGGGAAAAAACATTGTTCTGTCTATCGTGGGAATAATACAATAAAGATAACTGTTACCTTGTTTTTTCACCACGATAAATCGTGGTGTTAATGGGATAACGCCGTAATCTCAGAGACTTCTATTTTATATTGATTGTGTTAATTATCAATACAAAAGCCAAATAGGACTTACTTTCGTAGTCTTAGGTTCGATATAGACGGCTCTAATAGCATCGGCAATCACATAAGTCCCCGAACAATTACCACTCAAAACAACAGAGCCACTACCTTCATTGAATTCATATCTTCCTAACGGGTTCCATTGTCCACTATTCTCTTGTTGATTAACGATTTCCAAACTTGAACCGTAATTATGATTGATAGTGTAAGGGACATCAGGACTACGTGTCGAGTTTCCGTTATGCCATTCATAAATTTCCCAGATACCGCTATAAGGGAGATCAAGATTCCAGGTAGCACTCACACCTTCACCAGTAAGACAGGCTCGGTAAGTTACATCATATTTCAAATCGGACTCACTACTTGTAAAAAATCCTTCGGAATCGCTATAACGAGCATCCAAATTGTCCACTATTTCTTCTGGATTGGGAATGAACCTTGCCTTAACGGCATCGGCAATGACGATACCATCTGTGACACTATTCAGGCTAACACTACCTGTTCCGGTTTTGAAAACATATCTGCCTATCGAATTCCATCGACCGCTATTTTCTTGTTCATTGACATATACTGTGTCAACTCCGTAAGTATGAGTTATCGTAAAAGGAGCACTCGTACTCCTATTACCAGCTCCTCCTAATCCATTGTGCCATTCATAAATTTCCCATACTCCAGGGTAAGGAATATTCAGTTGCCAGGTTGCCGTATCGCCAACTCCCGGATTGCAAGCTCTGTAAGTATCACCATATCGATCCGATGATGCGGAACTCGAAAAGAATCCACTTGTGTCGCTATAACCTGCATCTTCGTTGTCAACCACAACTTCACTGTCCATCTTCAAACATTCAGCCATTATGGCATCAGCAGCGATGTATGTACCGCCTGTGGAATTTTTGGCATCAACACGAACGGAATATGTTCCCGCATCAAAGTTATATGTGCCTAATAAAACCCATTCCTCATCATTATCCTGCTGATTAATTGAAATGTTATCCGATCCGTTTTTGTGATTGATAGTATAAAGACAAGAAGTGGCTCGATTCGAATCGGCATTATACCAGGCGTAGATTCTATAAGTCCCAGCATTCGGAATATCAAGCTGATAGTCAGCATAGGCATCTGTACCTACCGTCGCATAACGATATGTTTTGCCTAAATATCCATCAGAACCAACCGTAATCCAACTTCCTGTTTCAGTATATTCAGGTGATCCATCATCATTATCCACAACAAAAGCCTCTTCCCAAACATCATTATAAATATCAAGATGGTCCAGAGTCTTCCGTATAACACTCCTACGAGCGGCAATCACTGCGTTTTTATCATCAGAATTATCGTATGGATAGACACAATTCGTAAACATAACGATATAAGTTTTGCTATATTTATCAAGCCACATAATAGTACCTGTATATCCTGTGTGTCCAAGGCAACAGGTTTCAGGAGTCTGGTTCTGTGGATTCGAATATGTGTAAGTTGTCCACACTCCCCATCCATAAGTTCTATCAGCAACAGTCGTCTGTTGTGTAGTCATTAATAAAACAATTTCGGGAGTAAATAATTGCTTCCTATAAAGCTTTCCTTTATGAAGTAGAAGGCGAGCTAATCTGCTCTCATCGAGAACTGTTGAGAAACCACCAGCATTTCCACAGCAATGAACTTCCGTATCATAATCCGTATAGTACCAAGCAAGAGGATCATGCACACGCCCTCTATCACGAGATGATGGGGATAAAGTTGGCGCAGTGCGTGCTATCTGTTCACTTGTTGGGAAATGAGTGGAGTCGATCATTCCGATTTCATCCCATATTCTTCTCTTGAGAAAAGTAGTGACATTCTCACCTGCAACATTCTCGACTATACGAGCAAGTGTGATAAAATTCAAACAGCTATAAGTGTATCCTTCTCCGGTAGTATAGCTCTTCGAAAGACCACATATTTTATTTATCAGTGCATCAGGATTTGGTCTGGCAGGAAGACCGCTTGTACTGGTATAAGCTGCTAATCCTGATGTATGCGTTAATAGATGTTTAATTTTCACATCACCTTTACTTTGCTGTTCGAAGCCTGGAATATAAGTGTAAACATAGTCTTCATCAGATATAGTTCCGTCCTGGATTAGGAACATTATTGCAACAGTCGTGAAAGTTGGTTTTGTTAAAGAGGCGAGATCATAGAGTGTGTCGATTGTAAGGTCTTCCGTATCATTTCTTTTGCCATAAACCTTTTCATACAAAATAACATCAGGTCTATCATCAAAGCACCGACCTATCAGAAGAGCGACTCCGGGAGTGTTGTCATTGTCAACGACTTCCTGACAAAGAGCATCAATCTCAACAAAAACAGCAGGGTCAAGCCCAGACTGATGCCCATATGAATTCCCCAGATTGAGTATGAAAAAGGTAATAGAAAATAATATTATAAAATAATTCTTCATAATTCACCCTTTTAATTGGATTTTATTGCAATATAAAATGGAGAACTGGTATGTCAAGCCTTGAGTAAGAATCCATATGAAATTCTTATTGACGTTGAGTCAGATATTTTAATAATCAATCTTCATAATGTATAGGAAAACAGTCTATTGAGCATTTTTGTTATATTCGTAGGAGAAAAATGACTTGCTTAGCATGCGATAGAATTCAGCAGATTCGGGAGAAGAGAAACGCATTCTTCATTGCCGAACTGAGGGAATCATATGCTGTTCTCGCTGATGACCAACGGTATATCGGTTACACTATCCTTCTTTTAAAGAACCATATCGAGCATCTTCACGAGTTGTCGCAAGAAAAACAGCTTTCCCTTTTCAAGGATGTAACTGATGTTGCTAATGCTATCATAGCAGCATTCCATCCAATTCGCCTCAATTATGAGTGCCTCGGTAATAGCTTAGCTCATATTCATTGGCATATCATTCCGCGTTACGATTGGGATCCGGAGCTAGCTCGACCCATCTGGGTGCGACCGAAAGAAGAAAGAAGGGTAGGTGTTACCCCAGATGTGTTGTCTGAACTTGTTTCAAAGCTAAGGGGTGAACTGGAGAAGAAGACATGCCAGTGATAAAAACCAATCTGATTTCTTTTAAACACTCACTACTTTTTTATTGCATATTGGATTTTGTCTGGTAAAAACACATTATCTTCAATGAAATGAGTATTAGAGTAATGAAT
>CAZYWQ010000371.1:0-3567 GCA_964651675.1 uncultured Candidatus Sumerlaeota bacterium
TTGTTACACCTTTTCCCTTTGAAATCTCCCAGGCTTTTTGTAAATTAAGCATATTCCAGGACCAGGGTATTTGTGTATCAACTTCCAACGATGATGCTGCATCTAAAACATTAAACCTGAAAATTGATTTCTCATCTTTTACCTTATATTCTGTTGTAATGGGATCCATTTCATATACTTCATTTTGCCAACGACCTGATTCAATTGATCTTGCTTGCCAAGCCTTGCGTGCTTTAGTAATTAGCTGTTCCCGAATTCTGGATGGTGAGAATCCTTGCCCTTTTTGTAAAATCAATGCCACAACACCAGAAACACATACTGCTGGAGCCAGGTTTTTATTTTGAATACCTACTGTCGAAAAGATATCCGTGTCTATATCCCGAAGGAACTTATTAAATGGCACTTTGCCGCTTTTCATAACCAATGATTGACGATCCACCCTGCCAACGGTAATCGCCCCAATTTGATGAGCCTTGTTTATTTTCGCTATTACATTTTTTTCTTCAGAGAAATCTGATGGAAGAACAACTGTTTTTTTATTCTCATTTGATTTCTCAATGAATCCTAACAATGTTTTTTCAATCCATTTCTGAGGATCAGTAATCAGAAAAACACAGCAATCTTTTATTGCAGTTGCTTCGACAAGAACTTCGCTCTCATTAACCGTATAAGTTACAATTTCTGAATCAGGAGCGATTTCTTTAAGCATTTCACTGACTGATTTATCTATAGGCGATTTTGATAGAATACCGATTTTGATTCCTTTTCCTGTTGCCGCTTTATGCGCAATTGGAAGACGAATAAAGAAACTGATGAAATCAGGATATGGAAGTACGCGAGACACAATCTTGTTACCTTCCCAGATAGTCTTCTCAATCTCTCCCGATTTTTGATTGTTAGTTAAGGTGTCTGAGAAAATTAAACTACTGAGCAAGAATAGTGAGATCGATACTAAGAAAATCGATTGTTTCATACCGTTGTTACCTTTCTGTATGTCCTGATAATAATTATTAAGTAGGGACTAGCTTTTATTTTATAATAGAAATGTGCAAGCTCGCACAATACTATTCTTTGCGGGAATTGTCTCGCAAGAACTTTTGTAAATTGTATTACATTCGTCAAGTTTTTAATTCTTATTAGGAACTTGGATTATCAAACCATAATAATCTGCTATGATAATTTTATCTATAAATTTTGTAACAAATTGGTAATTACAGGAATCATAATGTATAAGACATTGATTTTATTCCAAGAAAAATTGGCTCAGAGGGATAACTATGAGAATGAAGCAATACAACAAAAATAAATCCATTCACAAGAATAGAACATTTTTTATGTTAATAATCATTATTTTTTATCTCGTTATCAATGCATTTTCACAAGTAACAGAGAAATGGGTAGCAAGATATAATGGTCCTGGAAATGATGAAGATTCGGCAAATGCAATAGCGATAGATAGTTCGGGAAATGTTTATATAACTGGAAATAGCATTGGTTCGGGAACTTATGAAGATTATGCAACAATAAAGTACAATAGCTTAGGAATTCAACAATGGGTAGCAAGATATAATGGCCCTGGAAATGATGAAGATTTGGCAAATGCAATAGCAGTAGATAGTTCGGGAAATGTTTATGTAACTGGAAAGAGTATTGGTTCAGGAACTTATGAAGATTTTGCTACGATAAAATATAATAGTTCAGGAGTTCAACAATGGATAGCAAGATATAACGGGCCTGGAAATGGTGATGACTATGCAATGGCAATTGCATTAGATAATTCGGGAAATGTATATGTAACTGGGATGAGCTATAGTTCAGAAACTCACGAAGACTATGCGACGATAAAATATAATAACTCAGGAGTTCAACAATGGGTAGCAAAATATAACGGTCCCAGAAATGGTGGCGACTATGCAAATGTAATTGCAGTAGATAATTCAGGAAATGCTTATGTAACTGGAGGGAGCGATGGTTCAGGAACCGGTGGGGGTTATGCAACGATAAATTACGATAGCTCAGGAATAGAGCAATGGGTAGCAAGATATGATAATCCTGAAAATACTGGTAATTATGCAAGGGCGATAGCTTTGGATAGTGTAGGAAATGTATATATCACTGGATCAATGTATGTATATGTGACTGGAGTGGGAACTATCTTCGATTATGCAACAGTAAAGTATAATAGTACAGGTGTAGGGCAATGGGCTGCAACATATAATGGTCCTAAAAATGGTTGGGATGATGCACAGGCGATAGTTTTGGACAGTTTGGGAAATGTATACGTAACAGGAGGAAGCGAAGGTTCAGAAACTAATAGAGATTATGCGACTATCAAATATAATAATGTTGGAGTTGAGCAATGGGTTGCAAGGTATAATGGCCCTGGAAATGATATGGATTATGCATTCGCAATGGCGATAGATAATTCGAGAAGTGTATATGTAACAGGAGGAAGCGAAGGTTCAGGAACTGATAGAGATTATGCAACGATAAAGTATGATAGTTCAGGAGTTGAGCAATGGATTGCAAGATATAACGGTCAGGGAAACTATCGGGATCATGCAGAAGCGATAACAGTAGACAGTTTAGGAAATGTATATGTTACTGGAGAGAGTGATGGTTCAGGAACTGATAGCGATTATGTAACAATAAAATATTCTCAAGGAGCTTTTTCTGATAATTTCTATTTATATTAATAGCATATTTTTGCACTTTCTAAGAATCAAAAGACAAGAAAGATGTGCAAAATGAAGTTCAGAAAAATCAGTTACAAATTATTTAAAAATAAAATTGTCTTTATCATATCAACTGTTATTTTTCTGTTCTCCTCACACCTTTTTTCTCAAGTCAAAGAAGAATGGGTTGCAATATATACCAGTCCCTCACCTAGTTATAGTGGTGCAACCGGGATAGCTGTAGATGGTTCGGGAAATGTTTATGTAACAGGATGGAGTCCTTATTCGGGAACTTCCAACGATTACACAACAATAAAGTATAATAGTTCAGGAATAGAGCAATGGGTAACGAGATATAATGGTGTAGGAAACGCTTCAGATACTGCAAATGGGATAGTCTTAGACGGTTCAGGAAACTTATATGTAACGGGACATAGCTTAGGTTCAGGAAATAGTTATGATTATGCAACAATAAAGTATAACAATGATGGAGTTCAGCAATGGGTCGCAAGATATGATGGTCCTTTGAATGAGTGGGACCGGGCAACTAAGATAGCCTTAGATAGTTCAGGTAATGTATATGTGACAGGATATAGCGCAGTAGAAGGAACTTATCCCGACTATTTTGATTATGCTACGATAAAATATAATAATGCAGGTGTAGAGCAATGGGTAAAGAGATATAACGGTACAGGAAACGGGCATGATAGCGCAGAGGCAATGGTCGTTGACAGTTCGGGAAATGTTTATGTAACGGGAGGTAGCATCGGTTCGGGAACCGATTATGATTATTTGACGATAAAGTATAACACTGATGGTGTGGAACAATGGATAGCAAGGTATAATGGCGCCGGAAATGATTCGGATATTGCTTATGGAATAGCATTAGATG
>CAZYWQ010000372.1:0-3550 GCA_964651675.1 uncultured Candidatus Sumerlaeota bacterium
TCATTCATACACCCTACAAGGAGCCGTTTGGAACGCCTATCCAGCCTATTTATTCGGATGATGCGCTGGCAACAGTAGAAGTCTTCGAGGAATTTTCTGAGGGATTGGATGATATTGAAGGATTTTCTCATATTTATTTATTGTTTGTTTTCGATCGTTCGCAAGGATTTAATCTTAGGGTGAAACCTTATATGGATAATAAACTGCACGGAGTTTTTACAACTCGTGCACCAAGGCGTCCCAATTTAATTGGATTATCTGTTGTGAATCTTATAAAACGCGAAAGGAATATTTTGACGGTGAAAAATGTGGACATACTCGATAACACACCATTGCTGGATATAAAACCTTTCGTTAATGTATGGGATCTAAAAGAGAAAATTAGAATCGGTTGGTTAGAAGATAAGCTCGATAAGAATGGGAAGTACTTTGCTGATGATAGATTCAAATAAAAGGAGCAAGAGATTATGGTTAATGTTATCATTAATGGTGCTGTAGGTAGAATGGGTAAAATAATTATGACGAATATCGCAAAACATTCTGGTATCTCGGTCATAGGCGCATTAGAATCTGCCAGTTGTGATAAGTTGGGAATCGATGTTGGTGTGGTAAGTGGACAAAGGGAAATCGGAGTGAAAATTGTTTCTAATCCCGAAGTTATCAATCTGGTTGGTAATACGGTGTTAGTCGATTTTTCATCTCCTGATTCTACAATAGAGCGGCTTGATTTTTGCTGCAGCAAGCATATACCGATGGTTGTCGGAACCACAGGATTTTCCGAATCACAGATAGAGAAAATTGAGAAGGCATCGGAGATTATTCCTATTCTTTTTACGACAAATATGAGTTATGGTGCAAATCTGATTTTGAAGTTGCTTCCTGATGTGGCGAAATCACTCGGTGATGATTATGATGTTGAGATTGTTGAAACTCATCACAAATTTAAAAAGGATTCACCGAGTGGAACAGCAAAGTCGATCGCTGAAATAATCTGTAAAGCGCTCAACAGAGATACGAATAGCGACATTATTTATGGGAGAAAAGGAATTACTGGGGAAAGAGATAGTAAAATTGTCGGTATACATTCCGTAAGAGGTGGAGATGTGGTGGGAGAACACACCATTTCATTTTTCGGAACTGGTGAAAGGATTGAGATTGTGCATAAAGTCAGTTCCCGTGATACTTTTGCTTTAGGGGCGTTAAAGGCGGCTAAATGGATTGTTAATAAAACGCCTGGTTTTTATAATATGATTGATGTTCTGAGTTAGTTGTTTTTAACGTAGTGAGTTTTAACTATGTCGGGTCTAACGACCCTCACTACAATAAATAACAACGAGATTGCCACACTCACTTCGTTCGCAATGACACTATTGTGGGTATATAAAGAAACAAA
This sequence comes from uncultured Candidatus Sumerlaeota bacterium, assembly GCA_964651675.1. GTDB lineage: Bacteria > Sumerlaeota > CAZYWQ01 > CAZYWQ01 > CAZYWQ01 > CAZYWQ01. The sequence continues at coordinate 1,394 of CAZYWQ010000372.1, forward strand.
AAGCGGTCTTATGACCGCTTTTTGCTAAAAAATAGTTTTAATGGTATTGGTAAAAAAGACTCACTTCGCACTTTTCTCGTTAATTTCCATTAGTCCCTCAGGTAATCTCACTATGATCTGCTGTTTCTCAATATCAACAGATATAATATACTCCTTTTTCGCAGGTATCATAATTTCCTTCTTACCGCTTTTGATCACATAGATATCGACGCTTCCTGTTTGCATCACATAATCCACAAATCCTAACAATTCACCGTTTTCAGTAAGAACTTTTGCGCCTTCAATCTCATCAATGTAATATACATCTTCGGGCAATTTGACTCGTTCTTCGATCGGAATCGCAATTAGAAACTTTCTGTATTTGAAGGCATCTTTTCGCTCATCGATACCTTTTAACTTAAGGATAACATCGTCATCTTCAAGACGAACATCTTCGATATGTTCAGTGAATCTCTCCTGCGTTTTTTGGTTAACAAGGTATATTCTGTTTAGAGATTTAAACCGTTCAGGGAAATCGGAAATTACGAGGATTCGCAGTTCAGCATTGCTGCCTTGAATCCTCTTAACTTTACCGATAACAACTAATTCAATTTTCTCATTTCCCATAGGGATCCCGTGACAAAATCGCTTACTCTAAAATCTTGAGATAGCATTCTTTTTTCTGCTTCTTGGCAGCAGCACTCAGGATACTTCTCATCGCCTTGGCTGTTCTTCCTTGTTTACCAATTACTTTTCCAATATCTTCCTGAGCTACTTTAAGCTCGAGAATGATACTGCTTTCTCCTTCAACTGCATTGACCACTACTTCTTCAGGATGGTCGACTAATGATTTTGCCATATAGAGCACTAATTCTTTCATCTTCAGCTCCCTCTCTTTCGTAGGATTTTGGAATATACTTTTGATCTTTTCCATTTTCATTGTTTACTTACTCTTCCTTTAGTTCTGATGTTTCTGGAGTGGTATTCATATCAGAAACATCTTTTGGTTTAGTAACACTTTTCTTCGTAGCTTTTTTGTTAGCTTGTGAAGATTTTACATCATGAAATTTCTTCAGTATTCCTTCTTTTCTAAGAATGGACCTTACTGTAGTCGATGGAATAGCTCCTTCCTGAAGCCACTTTATCGCCTTGTCTTCATCCACCTTAATCGTTACCGGATTATGACAGGGTTGATACAATCCTATCGTGTCAATAGGCTTGCCATCTCTGCGTGTTTTTTCGTCCATAACTACTAATCTGTAGTAAGGAACACCTTTCTTGCCTTTTCTCGTGAGTCGTATTTTAACAGTCAATCCTGTTTCACCTCCTTTCTTTAGTATTATAATTTTTAGTTATAATATTATCTTTATTTTTTTCTTTTCTTCTTTAGTTTTCTTTGAATAGTGACATTGCCACCACCCATACCTGGGACTCTTGCCATCATTCTGTGCATTGCTTTTTCATCCGACATCATTCTCATCATTTTTTTCATCTCATTAAATTGTCCCAAAAGCTTATTCACATCTGTTGGTGTTCTTCCACATCCTTTCGCAATTCTTTTTTTTCTACTTCCATTTATGATTCCGGGATGTAATCTCTCTTCCGGAGTCATTGATTGAATTATTGCCTTGACTCTATCTATTTCTCTATCGTCGATGTTTATCCCTTTTAGTTTGGATCCAACTCCGGGAATCATCGCCATTATGTCTTTCAGAGAGCCTAATTTTTTTATTCTTTGCAATTGATCGAGCATATCTTCGAGTGTGAAGGCAGCTTTACGGAATTTTTCTTCTAATTCCTTTGCCTTTTTCTCATCATAGGTTTGCTGAGCTTTTTCTACAAGTGTTACGACATCTCCCATACCTAATATCCGAGATGCCATTCTGTCCGGATAGAACTCTTCGAGTGCATCCAGTTTTTCACCTACACCGACTAATTTGATAGGTTTATTAGTAACATATTTAATAGATAAAGCTGCACCACCTCTTGTGTCACCATCGAGTTTTGTCAGACAAATTCCCGTAATGTCTAAATATTCATTAAATGTTTTGGCGATATTTACTGCTTCCTGACCTGTCATTGCATCGGCAACAAGGATGATTTCATCAGGCTGAACTGCTTGCTTAATCTTCTTCAACTCATCCATTAGTTCTTCGTCAATATGCAATCTACCGGCTG
>CAZYWQ010000373.1:0-3549 GCA_964651675.1 uncultured Candidatus Sumerlaeota bacterium
CCCCAATACCAATGCGGAAAAGAAAGCTGTCTTTATTGGATACCTCAAATACCTTGAAAAAGAATAAAAACAAACAATCAATAAAGAAGTGATAAAAGCATTAGTAAAATAAATATAAAAAACAACGATGAGTTCCGATTTATCCTCCGGGAAAAAAGATGAACAGACTTTACCCAAACAATAAAACGGAATCCCTACGAACGACTGCAAAATCCCATATCTTGAAACCGTAACGCCATAAGTCTCTGGAAAATGAAGAGAAAAATTATCCACAATCTGCTGAGTCGTAAGAATCATCAACCGTTCATCACTGGCATAATAACTCTCGGTAAAATGATCACCAGTAAAAAATAGATAGAACGCAGTAAAAAATAAAAACAAATAAATCTTTATTTTCTTATCAGCTTTCAAATCAATACCTTTAATTTACAACATTACTCCCAACCAAGTTGGAAGTAAATATAATATCAAAAACTACATTTCTATTGACACGATTACCATTGTATAATATCGATTAACTGTCAAGAGATATGGATAATCACGAATGACCAAATTTACCTAATAACAAACTAACAAGGCATAAATATAAATGTCAGAAAAAATATACAATGCAATATATGAAATTCTAAAGCAGAACAAAAAAGGTGCTCTTATCACCATTGTTGACACAAAAGGTTCGACACCACGCAAGGCTGGTACTAAAATGTTCATTACCGAAGATGGTGATTCATTTGGCACAATAGGTGGCGGTAACTTCGAAACAGCAATGATAAAAGAAGCCCTGAATTTCATCCACAAAAATAAATTCCTCACCTCAAAATCTCCAAAAGGTATCTCCAATGTGCTTATAAAAGAATTTGATTTATCTGCCTTAGACAAAAACGAATTTGATATGCATTGTGGAGGAAAAATGAAAGTTTTAATCGAACCCATCACGTCTTCTCCCAAAGCGATTATCTTTGGAGGCGGTCATATCTCAATTACATTAGTTAAAATTCTAAAATTACTCGAGTTCCATATAACTGTCTTAGACGACAGAAAAAAATATGCCAATAAAAATAGATTTCCCGAAGTAGATAAAGTTATCGCCGGAAACTTCGAAAGACAATTCTCGAAACTAAAAGTGGACGACAATACATATCTCATAATCGTAACCAGAGCACATTCGCAGGATCAGACCTGTTTACAATTCGCACTTCAAACAAAACCAAAATACATCGGGATGATTGGTAGTAAAATGAAATGGGAAGGTATAAAAAAGAATCTGATTAAAAAAGGAATAAAAAAGAAAGAATTCGAAAGAGTTCATTGTCCCATCGGACTAAGTATCAATGCTCAAACTCCTGAAGAAATTGCTATTAGCATCTGTGCAGAAATAATTAAAATAAAATATAGCTAACAAATAATATTACACTTTCTAATTCTACATACTATAAATCAGTCTCCTCCGCATCATCCATTTCCTCTTCACTTTTTTCTTCCTTGACTTCTTCTTCTTTTCCAGTCAAAATATTAATCTTACCGATAAGGTCAGAGACTTTTTCCGCAGAATCTTTTGCTCCTTCCTGGATAGATTTACGTACATTATCACTATCTTCTTTTAAATCTGCAAATTTGTTCTGAGCTCTTTTATTCAGATTATCCAGTGCCTTCGATGCTTCATCTGCCCATTCTTTAGCCTTTTCATAGCCTTTTTGCGACTCCAACTCAATTTTCGCTTTTACTAACATCGCCTTAGTTCTCAATAACTCTGCCTGTTCATCCAATGTCTGTTTCAAACTCATCTGTGAATTTTACTGCCAACTTCCCTCAACTTTCTTTGCTAAAAATGACTCTTTGGTTATGACATCTTGATCAATAAGTATTGCGAGTGTTAAACAGGATATTGCTAAACTCAATAAGGCTATTAAAAATGCAAAGAAGGCGAAAAATGAAAATTTCTTTTCTTTCCCATCAGACATTTTTCAATTCTCCTTGCCTAAAATACATAATCTATCATCGCCCAAACTTCTCGATTTTTGTAACAATGTCTCTAAAACTTGCATCAATCATAAACACTTTTTTATAAACAATCTCTGCCTTGTCATCCTTCATATTCTTCTCGAAAATCTCACCGATCATATAAAATATCTCTTTTATCTTCTCCGATTTCTCATCAGTTCCATAAGCCAAATCTATATCCTGTATTGTTTCATAAGCAATGTCAAAAAGTCCCTTTCTCACCAAACACAAAGCAAGATAACCCTTACTCAATTTCCCTATCTCTTCCGAATTTACAGCCCTCTGAAAATGTTTTATCGCTTCATTCAACTTTTTAAAATCCAAATATAATGCACCCAACTCAAAATGTTTCTCATAATTATCAGGCTCATTCTCTACAGCCTTTTGCAAATCTCTAATCTGCTTATTTTTCAGAATATCCAATACTTCTCGATGCAGAGCAAAAGCCTCTCTATCCTGGCTATCAATACTTCTTACTCTTTCAAAATATTCCAGAGCCTGATCATAATTCTCCCTATCCATCAGAATCTTTCCCATCTGCTTTATAACCTCAGTATCCTTAGGATCTTCTTTAATTATACTTTCGCCACAATCAAAAATCCCTTCCTTATCATCCAAAAACACATAGGCTCTGAACATATTCTTAAGCATTAATAATGGTTTACTATCCGAAACACTAAAATACTTTTTATAGTATCCTATCATCTCCTGCCATCGTTCTTCCTTAAGCATATATTTTGCAAGCCACTCAATAGCAGGTATAAATTTATCGTTCTTCTTTAAAACCTTCTCGCAACCCTCCAAAATTTTCTCATCAGGATTCAACAAGCCTTCTGACATTCTAAATAATAAATCAAAATATTCCTCATAGTTCCCTTTGTTAAAAAATAAATCAGCCAAAAAATTCAAAACGGCATATTTGTTATCCAGTTTATCTTCGATATCATTAATAATCTTAACAACAAGTTCTTTATTGCCAGAAGACAAGTTTAAAATCTCATTCAACTCAATAACCACCTGCGAACTATCCTTGATGTCTGCCAGTTTCTTAATATAATCAATCCTTAAATCCAGATCTTTCGGATTCTGATAAACTTTTTCCTTAAACTGTTTAAGATCGATCAAAATTACTTTCTTATCAATATCCTGTTTTAATTTCTGCAGACTAATCTTTTTTTCGCTGGGAACATTCTTCAAGGCATCCTCGATATATTCTTTCGCTTTATTATAATCCCTATTATGAAAATTGATTTCCGCAAGTCTGCACTTTACCAAATAATTGTTTTGAACCAACGAATCATACTTCAAATACAATTCAAGTTGCTCTTCCTCTTTACCTTCACTTGCCAACAAATCACCCAACTCGATTACAGCCTCAAGATTTTTATCATCCAACGATATTAACTTGTACAAATGCGTTATTGCCTTCGAATATTCCTCACTCTTTTTATAATAATTAATCAACTTTCTTCTGAGTACCACCAAATCAGGTTTATTTTCCAAAACCTTCTCATAGCACTCCATTGCCTGTTTTTCATCATCCAACTA
>CAZYWQ010000374.1:0-3541 GCA_964651675.1 uncultured Candidatus Sumerlaeota bacterium
CAAAGAGAGAGCAGAAAAAGCAGCAAAACTATGTGGAGCAGAAAAAATATACACCAATCTGGATAACTTTCTTTCGGATAAAAATATTAATGCTGTCATCATAGGGACACCGACACAATTTCACTGTGATAATGTTGTGAAAGCAGCTCAAGCAGGTAAGCACATCCTTTGTGAGAAACCTATGGCAGTGTATGTAGATGAATGCAGGAAGATGGTAGAAGCCTGTAAGAAAAACAATGTCATTCTGATGGTTGCTTTTATGAAAAGATTCAATCCAAGTTTTCAAATTGTTAAAAATTTCATAGATTCAGGAGAACTCGGAGAAATATTTGAGATGCGAGCCATCTGGGATAATGCAAGAGCAATCTGTACTAGAGACAACTATCGTCATCAAAAATTAGCTGGAGGTGGTTTCCTTCAGGAAGATGGTTCTCATCCAATCGATATTATCCACTGGTGGATGGGGGATGTGGTGGATGTGAACGCTCATATTTTATTAGTTGGTGCTGATCGTTATGACAATGATAGTGTCGCTATGGTTTCTATGAATCATAAGAATAAAAGTATTAGCTCCTTACATATAACAATGCTTACTCACGGTACTGGTATTGAGCGTTATGAAGTCTTTGGAATCGAGGGAACGCTGGTTATGGAATGGCTCTACCATAGTAGCCGAACTAATGAACCTGCACGGATTTTTCTATATCAAGAAGCGAGAAAAGTTACTGATTTGACAGAAGATTTAAATAAACAACCTGAGGCGCTTTTAAATTGGAATCCAATAGAACGGCATAAAAGAAATTGGCAGTATTTACTTGAGCTTGAGCATTTTTGTGAATGTGTCAAAGAAGGTAAGACTCCGAAAGTTAAAGGTGAAGACGGATGTGCTGTAGTCGAAATCCTTAATGCTGCATATCTTTCCGCGTTAAAAAATCAAGTGGTTAAATTACCAATAATGGAGCGACCTGACTTTAATGCTTTATTTGAACCTTTTAAGAGTATGACTAATTGGAACATCAGCAAGGGTTGGTATAGCCACTATTAAAATTGATAATGTGATGCGAACTTCTGTTCGCAGGGATTATGAGGAGAAAAATGTATAAAGGTCTTATTACAGAACCGATGCCTTTGTTTGAGGAAGAAAAAAGAAAATATTACAATGGGATTATTGATGTCGTTGTTGCTGAAAAAACAGATGAGAATTATTTGATCGATAAAATAGCTGATTTCGATGTGTTGCAAGTTGTTTACACAAAAGTAACCAAAAACATTATTGAGGCTGGGAAAAAACTCAAGGTCATAGCTCGATATGGTATCGGTACAGATAACATTGATGTGGTGACTGCCACGAAACTTTCTATTCCTGTTGTATATGCTCCTGAATATCACATCCCATCAGTTCCTGAGCATATTCTGGCATTGATATTTACACTTGCCCGACGAATTCCTGAAGCTAATCAGAGCGTAAAATCAGGTGAATGGAATTACAAAAAATTTTGTGGCATCGACATCGAAAACAAGGTTCTCGGAATAATTGGCTTGGGAAGAATCGGAAAGTCTCTTGCTAAAAAGGCAATTGCATTAGGAATGAAAGTGATCGGTTATGACCCACATATTTCGGATAATAAAACGATCAAAGATGAGATTGTTATGAAGTCCCTTGAGGAAACTATAAAAGAATCAGATTTTTTAGTTCTATGTATTCCGCTGACATCTGAAACCAAAGGATTCATCAATAAAAATATTTTTGCCCAAATGAAATCTTCTGCATTCTTAATAAATGCCTCCCGTGGACCTATCATAAATGAAAGCGACCTTTATGATGCGCTTATCAAACGAATAATTGCGGGAGCAGCAATTGATGTAATGGAAAAAGAACCACCAGATCCACAAAATAAATTATTACAGTTGGAAAATCTAATTATTACTCCACATCTTGCCTGGTTCACATCCGAAGCTATGCAGAGACTCGAATTTACTGTGGCAGAAGGGATTGTTGATGTACTCAATGGGAAGAAACCGAAGTATGTTGTCAATCCGGAAGTATTTTAACATTTAATCACTTAACATATAAAATACGAGGTAAGAATAATGGATAAGCCATATCATACTAAGAACTGGTTCACAAGTCCCTGGAATTGGGAACCTACGGTCTCAAAGGATTATCATTTTGCTAAAAAGATTGAGATTCATGATATCACATTGCGTGATGGGGAACAGCAGGCAGGGGTTATTCTTCGGAAAGATGATAAAATTCGCATTGATGAGAAACTTGCTGAAGCAGGCGTTCACAGAATAGAAGCAGGGATGCCGGCTGTATCACCGCAGGATAAAGAAGCAATCATAGAAATTGTGAAAGAAAAATTCGGACCGAAGATTTTTGCGTTTTCTCGATGTATGAAAAAAGATGTGGCTCTTGCAGCCGAATGTGGCGTGGATGGAATCGTTATCGAGATTCCATCAAGCGAGCATATAATTAAAAGAGCCTATCGTTGGGAACTTCAGAAAGCTATTGATTTATCTATAGAAGCGACAGCTTATGCAAAAGAATTAGGATTATACACAGTCTTTTTCCCGATTGATTTTACTCGTGCGGATATGGATTGGGTTTTATCACTCATTGAAAAAGTTGCAAAAGAAGGACATATGGATGCGCTGGCAGTTGTCGACACCTTTGGTGGATTAGCACCAAGTGCTGTGGCTAATGTTGTTAGAAGTGTAAAAAAGAGAATAAAAAAACCTATCGAACTTCATTTCCACGACGATTATCGTTTAGGAACTGCAAACACTGTTCTCGGATTAGCTGCTGGAGCTGATGTGGCACATACTACAGTTACTGGAATTGGAGAAAGAGCTGGCAATACACCAATGGAAGATTTGGTTATGACATTACTGACGATGTACGGAAAAGACATCGGGATAAAAACAGAAATGTTCTTTGAGTTATCAAAAATGGTTCGTGAATTATGCAAAACCACAATACCTTCGAATCGCTCGGTCGTTGGACCAACTTTATTCAATGTCGAATCAGGAATCATTGCTGAATGGGTCAACAATTGCGGAGAAGAGTTCGCATTGGAACTTTCGCCGTATCGTCCACAACTTGTTGGACAAAAATCTGCAGGTATCGTTTTAGGCAAACATAGTGGATTACCATCTGTGGAATGTTATCTGAAGCAAATAGGATGTGAGTGTGATGACAATGATAAAAAGTTGGCAATAGTAATGAAGATAAAAGAGAAAGCTTTTGAGAAAAAAGAACTGTTGACCGTTGAAGAATTTAAGGAGATAGCCTCTGAAATTTTAGATTAGGGATAATTGATGAATAAGAGGAATGTCATCGAACTCAGAAATGTTTCAGTAGCTCGCTCTGACATCCGAAAATCTGAGTCATTTGCTTGATTGCAAGGCGACAGTCTTAAACAACAAGGGCAGATATTCACTCCAGATGAAATAATTTTCATTAAAAAAGAGTTTGGGAGGCAGGAAAATGTTAAAACTTAAGGGAAAACAAGTTTATAATAAGTTATCAGAACTTGTG
>CAZYWQ010000375.1:0-3520 GCA_964651675.1 uncultured Candidatus Sumerlaeota bacterium
ATCCATGGTCGTTGCCCATAGTTGCTCGGGATTCATCTCGCCTAGACCTTTATATCTCTGGATTGTAAGTCCCTTTTTGGCCTTTTCCATTAATTCGTCCAAGAGTTCTTTTGGACTATCTACCTTTTTCTCTTCTCCCTCTCCCAAGATTGTATAACTCTCCTTCTGAATCTCGCCCAATTCTTTGGATATCTCTGTCAAATATCGTAATTCAGGAGAAGAATATAATTCCCAACCAATGAATATAGATTGACCACCATTCTGCATGTCGGTGATGGTAAATTCGTAATATCCATCCTCTTCATTTTGTTTAATATCGCTTACAGAAAAATGGTTTTCATAAATTATTTTAAAAATATTATCGACAAAATCCTTATTTTTAAATAACTTTTTATCAGTAATACCATGCTTTGATAATAGTTCAATAAAGCGTTTATTATATCCTTTTCTTGTTAATATATTAATATTTTCATAATATTTAATTATGTTATTTAGGTAATTTACGAGATTTTTACCGGATAATTCGATTCCTTTATAGGTGATAATCTTTTCATTCTGTGCTATTCTATTTAGGATATAATTATTAAAACTTATCTCATCTTTTATGTATATCTCATTTTTACCCCAAGAAACACGGTATAACGGAGGTTGAGCAACATAGAGATAGCCCTTTTCTATAAGCTCCGGCATCTGCCTGAAAAAAAATGTCAAAAGCAATGTCCTGATATGTGACCCATCCACATCAGCATCTGTCATTATGATAACTTTATGGTATCTAAGGGAATCAATATTATATTCCGTATCACCTATTCCCGTTCCTAGAGCCGTAATCATTGTCCGTATCTCTTCACTCGCGATCATCCTATCGAACCGTGCCTTTTCTACATTAAGTATCTTTCCTTTTAATGGTAAGATGGCTTGGTTCCGACGGTCTCTACCTTGTTTGGCAGATCCACCCGCAGAATCGCCCTCTACAATAAAAATTTCACAACGACTCGCATCCCTCTCCTGACAATCCGCTAATTTTCCAGGTAATGAGTGGTCAGAAAGAACGCCCTTATGACGTGCTAGGTCTCTAGCCTTTCTTGCTGCTTCCCTGGCACGAGCCGCTTCAATTACTTTATTGAGAATGGATTTTATAATACTCGGATTTTCTTCAAAAAAGCTACTCAATCCCTCATTAATAAGGTTTTCCACTAATCCTTTAACTTCACTATTCCCAAGTTTTGTCTTGGTTTGGCCTTCAAATTGAGGATTCGGTAATTTAACACTAATAATAGCTGTTAATCCCTCTCTTACATCATCACCAGTTAATTTTTCTTTGAAATTTTTATGATTTGAATTTTGTAAGTATTGATTAATACTCCTTGTAATAGCAGATTTAAACCCAATGAGGTGACTCCCACCTTCACTTGTTTTAATATTATTTGCAAACGTAAATATCTTATCTTTGTATGAACTGTTATATTGCAAAGCAACTTCTATAATAACGTCGTTTTTATCGCCAGTTATATAAATAGGTTTCTTATGGAGAACCTCTTCATTTTTATTTAAATATCCTACAAAAGAAACTATTCCTCCTTCATATAAAAAAATATTTTTTCTTCCGGAACTTTCATCGGATATCCGTATTCTTATACCTTTAGTCAAGAACGCAAGTTCTCTCATCCTTTTAGAAAGTGTATCAAAATCGAATTTTAGATCCTGAAATATCTCATAATCAGGTCTAAAATGTATATAGGTGCCATGTTTTTTTGTCTCTTTAATAATTTTTAAAGGAGACTTTACAATACCTCTCTCATATCGTTGAAAATAGACCCTTCCTTGTAAAAATATTTCAACCTCAAGAAATTCAGAAAGGGCATTCACCACAGAAACTCCAACACCGTGTAACCCCCCGGAGACTTTATAGCTTTTATTATCGAATTTTCCACCTGCATGAAGTTTTGTCATGACAACTTCGAGAGCCGGGATCTTTTCAGTCTTATGAATCCCAATAGGAATTCCTCTTCCATTATCAAGGACACCAACACTATTATCACTAAAGAGTTGAATATCTATATAATCACAGTATCCTCCCATAGCTTCATCGATACTATTATCGACAACTTCATATACGAGGTGATGCAACCCTTCGAAACTGGTATTACCTATATACATGGACGGTCTTTTTCTTACCGCGGTCAATCCCTCTAAAACTTTAATATCTTCAGCACCATAGTTAGACTGTAACTCTTCCATATCAAATCCTCATAGGCATTATCAAACCTAAAAAACCCTTATCATCATCCCCACGGATTATACAAGGGTTTGATTGATCAATAAAACCAAGTTCCACAACATCACTCTCCATTACCTGCAGGGCATCAATAAAATATCGAGAATTAAAGCCCATCTCTAATCTTTCCTCATTATATTTTATTACTAGATTGTCCTGCGCATCCCCAAGGTCAGGGTTAATAGAAACCAACTCCATATTGTTATTTTCTAGTGTTATTTTAACACCTTTATAGCTTTCGTTACTCAATATAACCATTTTTTTCATACCAACTAATAAGTCTTCCCTTTTTATATTGATGTGATGCTTAACCCTATCTGGAATTACTGACCGGTAATCCGGAAATTTAGATTCTAATAACCGAATCATAATAAATGAATCATTTTTTCTTGCTATACAATTATTCTGCTTAAATCCAAAGGAAATCGTCTCTCCTTCGGAAGCTAATTTATTTAACTCCAACATACCTTTTTTTGGGATAGTAATCCCTTTTTCTATTTGTAAATCTTTAATATTTTCTACTGGTTTGTCCATCATTGATAAACGATGCCCATCTGTAGAGACCATTCTTAGAAAGGTTTTGTCTGCTTCTAAAATTTTTTCTGTAAATACTCCAGACAACTTAAATCCGGCTTCCTCCATTGTTACTGAGAATATGGTTTTATTAATCATCTCACTTAATATATTTCCTTCTATTTCAACAGTAATGACATCTTCCGGTTCAATAAAGACGGGATATTCTTCAGCCGGAAGACAGGCTAAATTATATTTGGCATGATCATCTGAAATAAATACCCAATTATTCTCCTTCGCTTTTATTTGAATATCAGAACTCTTACTTTCTTTTAATATTTCAAAGAGTTTTCTTCCTGAAATAGTTATACTTCCAGGTATTAAGACTTCAGCCGAAATTTTTTGTTGCAGACTGATTTCTAAATCCGTAGCGAAAATATTAATAAATGAATCATTTGTTGATAAAAGAATCATTGAGAGAATTGGCATATTACTTCTCTTTTCAATGATACTTTGGACTCTTGAGATTGATCGGAAAAGCTCATCTCTCTTAACTTTTATCTCCATATATTCCTCCAATAAATATTATTTAATATTTATTCTTCATAATAATAATATATATTGTTATGTTGTTTAATAAATATGTAACCAACGTAAAAGACTAAATAGTTTTTAAAAATTAATTAGTAAGAATTGATAAGTTTCAACACAAACCTATAAGAGCTGGGT
>CAZYWQ010000376.1:0-3518 GCA_964651675.1 uncultured Candidatus Sumerlaeota bacterium
CATCATTTAAATAAAAGTAAATGAAGAGAATTATAAAGAAGCCAATCGATACCTCAGACCATGCATGATATATCAGATGGAGTTGTGCAGGATAAAGCAAAGGAATAATAGATATTTTTTTCTTCGCATCATCAGAAAGGCTGGGTAAAATCCTGTTGCAAATACTTCTTAGAAAAAATGGTGAAATGCAAAAAACCACTGCATTAATTATTCTAACATCACCCAAAACATACCCTATTGAATAAAAAGCAAAACCCATGGGAGGAATAGATATAAAAGGTACATATTTAAGAAAAATCGGATCGTCATAATAGTAAGCCTTGACAAGATTGGGAGGATAAATTTGTGTATATACTTGTGAATAGGGATCTTTAAAGGACAGGAAATATTCTACTCCTTCTTTTAGATGCTGGTATACATCAATTGTTGGCTTTCCTCCCCAATAGATAATTAATGCATCAATGATAAATACTGAAGCACACAATATATAAAGATTGAATCTCGAAAAAACGGTGTGTATTTAAAAAAACTTATTACGCACACAATTAGTATAATAATAAAAATAACCAAAACAAAATAAATTGGATAAGGAAGAATATTTTTCTGTTGTAAGTAAAAGTAGATTATATTATCAATTTCTAATAGGAATAATCCCAGCAACAGGAAATTTAAAATGCTTGGTATGAATTTAATACTGTAATCATCTTTTGTATATCTATAAAAATAATACAGTACTGCAAGGTAAGAAATTACAAGGGGAGAAATGATGAATATGAAGAAAAATCCGCTCATGTAATGTGAGAGGATAAGAAAAAAGTAAAATAACGCAAAATAAGTCACTTGTTTGACATTAAATTTTAGGTGTTTGATTTATTTATAAATAAAAAATATAATAGGATATAATGATTTATATGTCAAGCATTTGTCTTTTTGTTACAAAACGAGAATATTTATTATGCAAATTTTCGTGAGCTATTAAATTGAAATAAACATTTATTTTGGTATTATAGAGAAAACTCAGGGAAATCAAATGTTATGATGAGCCTTAACCGAAAAAATTTTTTAAATAAAATTTTTATATCTATAAGTATTCTATTTTTTTTCGTATCAAGATTTATCATTATTTATATGTACAGAATTTTATATTCTGACGTAGAAACGTTCTACAATCTTGCAAAACTTGGAATATTAGAAGGGTACACAGCTTATAAAGACTTCTTTTTCCCCTATCCCCCCTTAGCCCTGATTTTTGTATATCTTCCAATAAATTTTACTACATCCTTTAAAGATTATCGTCTGGTTTTTCAGTATGAAATGTTTATTTTTGATGTGATATGTCTTTTATTTATGATTCTTTTTGTAAAAAAGAAATTGAAGTTTAATGAAACTAAAATTGCATCTATGATTCTTCTATATTCTCTATTAGGGATGTTAGTGGGGAGATTACTCTACGATAGGTTTGATATAGTTCTAACTATGATAATAATGGCCATGATCTATTTTTACTCGGATAGTAAGAAGTCTAAAATTGTTTATTATCTTTTAGCCCTTATTGGAAGTTTGATTAAATTGGTGCCGATTTTTTTGATACCAATTTCTATGGTTATTGATTTTTGGGATTATAGTAAAAATACATCGAATACGGATTACTCCTTATGGTCAGAATTTAAAAGACGATCGGAGAGTTTATTTATCCCCATCCTAGTATTTTTCATTCCTTTTGTCTCAATATTGATGATATATAACATAAAAGTAGACGGTTCATTATTTATGTATTTATTACAGCACGGAAAACGCGGCATTCAAATTCAATCAACCTGGGCAACACCATTGTTTATAAAATATCTCTTTTCATCCTCGAAGGCTCTTAAAATTGTAACAATTTATGGTGCCCAACATATTCACGAAAGCTCTGTGAGTGGTCTGTATGTTTTTATATCCAAGTATTTTGGATTCAGTTGCTTGCTGCTGTTTTATATATTTTATTTTTGTTACTATCGTCGTTTAAAGCAGAAAAATCCACAATATAAAATACAAGCCGATTTTTATTTCCTAACATTATTTGCAATATTAATTTTTTTATTGGTTTCACAGAGAGTATTATCACCACAATTTTTTATCTGGGTTATTCCAGGATTTTGTATATTTATTATTCTCTCTTCTAAAAGAATATTTTATTCATTCCTTATATTTATTATATATGCATTGACTTTTCTTGAGTTTGATAATTACTGGATGCTTGTATATCTAAAAACCCCTGGCATAATTGTTAATATCTTCCGTAATCTTTTCCTTATGATAGCGAGTTTTCTTGTTTTTTACACATTTAAAAAGAAGGTCTCTGAGCTACTATCACGTGGAAATGAATAATCTATTTAAATATGATACTGATAAAAAATTAAGAATTAATCATACATTTTCTTTTTATGATTCTAAACTTTAAATAAATGAGTTATTGGTTATAAAACTCGATATCATATGAAAACTGTTATCATTATTCCGACCTATAATGAAAGAGAAAACATTGGTCTTTTAATTAATAGGCTTCAAGAGGAATTCCAAAAAATATCCCATAATATGAACATTTTAGTGGTTGATGACAATTCCCCGGATGGAACTGCGGATATTGTCAGAGAAGAAAAAAGAAAATACGAAAATATCCATCTCATTACCGGGGAGAAGCAGGGATTGGGAAACGCATATATCAGGGGCATGGGATATGCTGTTGATGAGCTGGGTGCAGACGTGGTTATGGAGATGGATGCTGATTTTTCTCACAAGCCTGAAGATGTTCCGCGAATGATCTCAACCCTGGAGAAGGGCTTTGACTTTGTTATTGGCAGTCGTTATGTTGATGGTGGAAGGATTCCGGAAAAGTGGGGATTTATCCGCAGGATGATCTCAAAATGGGGGAACAGGGCAGCGCGCTACATTGCAGGTCTTTATCAGGTGAGAGACTGCACGGCTGGTTTTCGGGCGATACGCTCCTCAATAATAAAAGGAATAGATCTGGCAGGTCTTGGGATGCAGGGCTATGCCTTCCAGGCAGCTCTGCTGCAAAAGGCAGTAGCGAATCATGCCAGGGTCAAAGAAATACCTGTAGAATTTATAGACAGAAAAAGGGGTAAGAGCAAGCTGGGTATCTCTGATATCTTTGAATTCATCATCAATATATGGTGGATTCGTTTTGAAAGCAGCAAGACATTCATCAAATTCGCCCTTGTTGGTTTTTCTGGCGTTTTTGTGAATCTGGGCTCTTTTACACTGCTGATGCATCAGGGATTAAATAAGTTTATCGCATCGCCAATCTCCATAGAACTATCAATCATATCCAACTTTGTTTTTAATAATTCCTGGACGTTTCGACACAGAAACAACAGGGACAGGTTTTATTTAAAAGGATTGAAATTCAATATCGTATCCTTCATAGCCCTGGGTGTGAATTATCTGACTTTTATATCCCTCAGCCTGTTATTTCCTCATGTAATGCCGCAGATTCACCAGGCTATTGGAATTAT
>CAZYWQ010000377.1:0-3518 GCA_964651675.1 uncultured Candidatus Sumerlaeota bacterium
ATAGACTATGGTTCTTCCTACGGACTCTATCAATATGAAAATGGTGTACACACTCAATTAAACACAATTAGTCCGGATGATATGATTTCTGCAGATATAGATGGAGATGGCGAAGATGAATTGGTGATTGATTACGGTTCAACTTATGGTTTATTTATCTGTGATTCGGGAGTACATACTAAAATAAGCACATTATCACCTGTGAAAATGCTTGCTGCGAATATGGATGATGATCCTGCCGAAGAATTAGTCTTAGACTTTGCAGGTTATAAATATATTTGGCAGTATGATGAGGGTTCCTGGACCCAGATTCATACCTATAGCTGCGAAGCGATGATTGCTGCTGACATTGACGGAGATATAAAACAAAATATCATCATCGATTATGGCGCTCCTTATGGATTATTCGAATATGAAGATGGTACCCATACGCAAATAAACAGTGTTAGCCCGGAATTGTTTATCGACCTTAATTTTGACTCGGATAATACAAGAGAACTCTTAATCGACTATGGAAGTTATGGTATTTATCTCTATAATGGAGGGACTCACACGAAATTGCATTCTTTCTCGCCAGTTAAAATGGCTGCTTGTGATTTGAATGGGGATGATATAGACGAAATTTTTATCGATTTCGGAGCACCTTATTATTTCTGGAGAAGTGGTACGGATGGTGTCTGGACACAAGTTAATACTGTTTCACCGCAGGATTTTATAGCGATAGATTTTAATTATATCAATTATGAAGACTTGCTTATAGATTATGGTTCTTATGGAGTGTATACTTATGATGGTTTTAGCCATACGAAGATTAATCCTGCAAATCCTGATAGTATGGTGAAGGCGAATTTGGATAACCTATTAGGACAGGAAGCAGTAATTGATTACGGTTCGTATGGAATCTGGACATTCGACGGAACAACACATACACAGATTAATTGGGTCAATCCTACATCCTGCGTAACAGCAAGCAATTTTCAGAAATTTTATTAAAATTTTGTTACATTAGTCGTATGCAGGAAATGTGGATTCCGAATGTTCTCATATCTCCGTTCTTTAAATAGTCATTCACAACGAATGCATTTTCTGTAACTATCTCTATTTTTAGTGGATTTTCACCTGGTGATTGGGGACTTATATTATACTTCAATAATTTCCATAACTCATTTTCGAATTTGAATTCACCCACTTTATTATCATTGACTTTAAAAAATCCGTAGATAGGTTTTTTTATAATATCTACACTTGCAGAGGCGAGGATTAGTAATTGTGACATTTTGGAGTTGATGGGTATGATTAATGAGCTTGTTCTGGAGCTGGTTCTTGCTGTGATTGTACCTCTAACTAATGACCGTTCATTCCATCCTTCACCTAAATATTCATTTTCATTATATCCGAAGATTATAATCTCAGCCATAATATTATTGATAGAAGAAGTTACTAATAGCTACAATTGTCGTTTATAGAAAACTTTATCCTTGTTTTTTCCCTCTAATAGCATCCATTATCACACTAATAATATCAATGGGAATAGGGAAGAGAATCGTAGAATTTTTCTCAGCAGAAATTTCGGACAGAGATTGTAAGAACCGCATCTGGAGTGCCATAGGATGTTCTTCCATAATTTTTGCAGCTTCGGTGAATTTTGCAGATGCCTGAAAATCTCCTTCTGCATTGATGACTTTTGCTCGTCTTTCTCTCTCAGCTTCAGCCTGTCTTGCCATAGCTCTCTGCATCTCTTGTGGTAAATCAACATGTTTTAATTCAACCGCAGATACCTTTATCCCCCAGGGATCTGTATGCTTGTCTAAAATTGTCTGGATTTCTTTATTTAATTTTTCTCTGGCTGAAAGTAAATCATCCAATTCCACTTGACCTAATATGCTTCTTAAGGTAGTTTGTGCCATCTGAGAGGTTGCGAATAGATAATCTTCTACTTCAATAACGGCTTTGATTGCTTCTAATACTCTGAAATAAACAACTGCATTCACCTTGACGGAGACATTGTCTTTTGTGATTATATCCTGTGGTGGAACATCCATAGTAACAAGCCGCAAACTCACCCTCACCATTTTATCGATAGGATAAAAGACGAAGAAAAGCCCGGGACCCTTAGGAGCTCCAAGAATTCGACCAAGTCGGAATATTACACCTCTCTCGTATTCTTTCAAAACCTTAACACAGGAAATTAAATATAATACTACGAAAACAATGATTCCAGGAAGAATCTGATGCATTATCGTAACCTCCTTAATATGGTTTATATACTATGTAAAATTTCATAATGAAAATATTTAACAACATCCCTTTTAAAAAAGTAAGGACAATGAAATAGATAAAATATTTTATTGTATTTTTTCTACAATTAGCATTAAACCCTCTACTGCAACTACCTTGATCTTATCGCCTTTTTCAAGTGGTTGGTCACATCTTGCATTCCATATTTCACCGTGGATAAAAATCTTTCCTTCGGGAGCTAATGGTGTCTCGACATATCCTACTTCACCAACTAAACCTTCAGGTCCAGTCGTTACTTTTCTTGAATGTGTTTTCATAACCAGATAGAGAAGAAACCCGACAATCACAGCCGTCGTAATGACTACTATCGCTATTACCTGAGTTGTTATTCCAATAAAGGGTTTATGAGAAGGTAAAAGCATCAGTGAGCCTATTGTCATACTTGTTATTCCTCCTAATGCTAAAAGTCCATGACTTGTTACTTTGATTTCTGCGATAAATAAAATAATCGCTAAGAGAATTAACATTAATCCTGCATAATTGATTGGTAACATCTGTAATGAATACAATGCTATTATAACGAATAATGTTCCTGCGATGCCTGGTACGCCTATTCCGGGATGTGTTATCTCCCACAAAATTCCGTAAAAGCCGAGAATGAGCAGTGCGTATGCTATTGTGGGATTGGCAAAGATACTTAGGATTTTCTGTCGTAAGGTAAATTCTTCGACTTGAATAATTGCATTTTTCGTTTTGAATGTATGATTTTTACCGAGTAGTTTTACTTCTTTACCATCGATTTTTCCCAGCAAATCAGTGAGATTGTTGGCAATATACTCGACAATATTTTTATTTAATGCTTCTTCTTCGGTGATGGAAACGCTCTTTCTGACTGCTTCTTCAGCCCATTCTTCATTTCTTCCTCGATACCGTGCAATTGTTTTTATCCAGGCAACTGTATCATTCATTATTTTTTCGGACATAACATCCTGTGCGGAAGGTTCTTCTTCCTTTGTTTCTTCTTCTTTGGGTTTTTCTTCATTTTTTTCATCCGATTCTTTCTCGGCTTCTTTATCTTTTCCCTTCTCTTTTCCTTTAAAAAGTTCTTTTATGGATTCGATATCCTTTTTTTCATCTCTTTTTTGCTGGTGAGGATTTCCAATAGAAACAGGATGTGCAGCACCGATATTCGTTGATGGTGCCATTGCAGCAAGATGACTTGCTAATGTGATGAAAACACCTGCTGAGCCTGCTCTTGAGCCACTCGGATAGATGTAAAC
>CAZYWQ010000378.1:0-947 GCA_964651675.1 uncultured Candidatus Sumerlaeota bacterium
GATGATGCCTATGGGAGGACCTCCAAGAGGAGGGAGAAAATGATTATTAAAACAGATAGCATTACTAAAACATATAAACTTGGAGAGAGCATTGTCAAAGCTCTTGATAATGTCAGTTTCCAAATCGATGAAGGTGAAAAAATTGCAATTGCGGGACCATCAGGCAGTGGTAAATCTACCTTGATGAATATTCTTGGCTGTCTTGATAGACCAGATTCTGGTAGATATTTTCTTGCCGGAGATGATGTATCAAAACTTGAATCGAATCAACTGGCAGAAATTCGTAATCGTAGGATTGGATTTGTGTTCCAAGTATTCAATTTATTACCAAGATTATCAGCTCTGGAAAATGTTGAGTTACCTTTATTATATGCAGGCAATTCAGAAGCCAAAGACCGTGCTGCAGAAGCTTTGAAAACAGTAGGATTGGGAGATAGAATGAAACATGAACCTAACCAGCTTTCCGGAGGGCAAAGGCAGAGGGTTGCTATAGCTCGTGCTATCGTAAATGATCCTGCTATCATTTTGGCAGATGAGCCTACAGGGAATCTTGATACAAAAACAGGAGAAGAAATTCTAAATTTGTTTGAAGAACTGAATGATCAAGGGCGTACGATAATCATAGTAACTCATGCAACTGAAATCGCTGATCGGTGTCCTCGACAACTTTTCCTAAGAGATGGAAGACTCCGTGAGATTACCTCATCAGGTAATTCATAAAGTGCGAAATCTATGATCTTTGTATAAAAATTAAGAGGTAAAAAGAAATGTTATTCTGGACTATTGTGAAAGTTGCTATTAAGAGTTTATTGGCAAATAAAATGCGCGCTATTTTATCTATGCTTGGAATAATTATAGGTGTAGCTGCGGTTATATCTATGCTTGCCTTAGGATCGGGTGCCCAGAAACAAGTCGTTGATCGTGTTACATCATTAGGTGCGAATCTT
>CAZYWQ010000378.1:957-3516 GCA_964651675.1 uncultured Candidatus Sumerlaeota bacterium
GAACTGGTGAATCGCAGAAATTAAAAATAAACGATGCCTATTCGATTATATCTAAAGTTAATAATATCTCTGCAGTTTCGCCAGTCGTTCAAAGTACAGGTCAATTTAAGTATATGAATCAGAATATGCGTTCGTCAATTTTGGGTGGAGCTGTTACATATTTTGATATAAGAAACTACCAGGTAGAAAAAGGTAGGAGATTTACCGAAGAGGAAGTTGAGCGCACAGCTCAGGTAGCGGTTTTGGGTTCAGCCACAGCAGAAGAACTCTTCGAAGAAAAAAATCCGGTTGGAGAAATAGTCAAGATAGACGGATTAAATTTTAGAGTAATCGGAGTTTTGAAAACAAAAGGCGATCAGGGATTTTTCAATCCTGATGAACAAGCCATTATCCCATATACAACCGCAATGAAACGGTTAATGGGAGTAGATTACTTAAGAGAAATTGATATTCAAATGAATGATGGCGCAAATCAAGAAGATATCGAGACAGAAATTGAAACATTATTGCGAAAATCTCATCGGATTTTACCAGATGCAGAGAATGATTTTCACATTCGTAATTTAGCGGAGATGGCGGAAACTGCTCAAAGTGTTACAAAAACATTTACATTACTTCTTGGATCAGTTGCGGCTATTTCTTTATTGGTTGGAGGAATTGGCATTATGAATATAATGTTAGTAACTGTGACAGAAAGAACGCGGGAAATTGGCGTTCGGAAAGCAATTGGTGCAAAGGAAAAGGACATTCTAATTCAATTTCTACTCGAAGCCCTGATAACGAGTGGACTAGGAGGAATCCTCGGAGTTCTTGTTGGTATAGGATCAGCTCAAGTGATTGCACATTTAAGCACTTTTGGTGCTGTAGTTCGTGTTTCGAGTGTAGTTATGGCATTATCCTTTTCAGCAGCAGTTGGCATCTTTTTTGGATATTATCCAGCTCGTCGAGCAGCCTTACTTGATCCAATCGAAGCCCTGCAGTATGAATAAATTTCTGAATTGGGGTGTTCAAAATTTTTTATTGTCTATTCGATAACTATGTGTAATCTAAGTTAATCTTCATTTTCAAAAAACATTTGGGAGATAGAATTTATGAGAAGGGTATTTCTAAGATTATGTTTGTTTTCTCTCCTTATATTTATAAATTGCCAACTTCTTATGGCAAAAAATCGTTTTGAAAAAGTCTCAGATGATTTCGATTTCTGGGTTGAAAGCAGCACGAAGAAAGTACTGGATGATGAAAATAAAACCGCTGAAAGTACACAATTAATCAATATCTCAGCCGCAAAAAATGAATATGAATCCGCACAGATTGTCATCAGACCCAAAAAGGCTATCAAAAATTTCCAAATATCAATTGGTGATTTTAAAGGATTTTTCAGAAAGAAGATTTCTAATGATAACATCGAGATAAGATATGCTACTTATATATACCTTCCAGCGTTTAATAGAAACGCTCCAGATCCCTTGCCACAATTCAGAAGTCTCGACCTTAGACCAAATAGAAATCAACCTATATATATCATTGTAAAAGTCCCGAAAAATTCTCCAGCAGGAAAATATAAGGCTCCAATAACATTCAAATGGGATGGTGGAAAACTAAAAACCAAGATTCATCTAACAGTATGGAATTTTCAACTCCCTGATAAACCATTCTGCGCAACATCATTCGGATGCAATTATAGCATAGTTGACAGAACTTACAATGTTAATAACGATGCCCAAAAGTCATTGGAAGTAAATCGCAAATATTACGAGATGCTTCTGGACTACAAAATTTCGCCTTATCGCATACCTGTTCCCTGTGATTCACCAGATGCATCGAATTATTATGACGATCCTCGTGTAACAAGTTTTGTAATTCCGCATTCAAACGACGATGATGAGCTTAAGAAAACAATTTACACAATAAAGAGAAATGGTTGGTGGGACAAAGGATATTTTTATGTTGTAGATGAATCAATCACACAAGAACAATACGATAAACTTCATAGTACCTCTGAGCGAATCAAAAAATTTGCTCCTGATGCTAAAATAGTCGGAACATTTTATCGCCGTCCTGATTTTGATAATACAAAAACAGTCATTGAGATGGCAGAGAAAGATGTAAATCTCTGGTGTTTGAATTCGGGATTTTATGCTATGGATGCCGATTTGCGAGAGCATGTTCACAAAAAACAACAAGAAGGTGATACACTATGGTGGTATGTATGCTGTGGTCCCGGAGACCCATACTGCAATTTTTTTGTAGATATGAGCAGTATGCAGCATCGCATCTTATTCTGGCAGCAAAAAATGAGTAATGTCAGTGGACTTTTATATTGGGACACAACACACTGGGTAGATGTTACAAAGAATAATGAGCTTTTAGATCCTTGGACAAATATCGCAACCTTTAACTTTATAAACAAAGATATATATGGAGACGGTTCTTTGTTATATCCCATTGTAAGGAATGGAATCAATGAACCTGTTCCATCGATAAGGCTCGTGAATATAAGAGACGGTATCGAAGACTATGAATATTTATGTCTTCTCGAGAAAAAATGTGGCAGAAAAG
>CAZYWQ010000379.1:0-3515 GCA_964651675.1 uncultured Candidatus Sumerlaeota bacterium
TGAATGGCAGCAAAGAGAGAATCAAACCAAGACACATTAAAAAACAGAGTACATAACAAAAAACTGATAAGAAAAAATCAAATAATAAACCTGCTTCGCATCAGAGGTGCTATGTCACGCTTTGATTTATCGAAAGCAACAGGATATTCACCACCTATTATAACACAAATCATTGCGGAATTACTTACCGAAGGCACAGTCAATGAAAAAGGCAAGGGAACCTCGATTGGTGGCAGACGACCCATCATAATTGATCTCATTCCAGAATCAGGCTATATTGTCGGTATTGACATTGGTAAAAGCCAAACAGTCGCTGTATTAATGAATTTATCAACAAAGATTATCGCCGAAATCCAGGAACCTTCTCCTATGGATGAAACACCATCCGAAATCTCGATCCGAATTAAAAGAATGCTAAATACGCTGACAGCGCATACACCAAGAGCTCAAAAATTGCTTAAGGGCATAGGAATTGCGATTCCGGGACTGATAGAAAAAAACAGAAAAGTGACATTTTCCGATCCCAAACCTTATGAGCTTGTTGTCGAAGAATTAAAAAAGGAGTTAAGACTACCCATCTTTGTTGAAAACGATGCACGGTTAATGGGATTAGGCGAAAAGTGGTTTGGATTAGGACATACCTATTCAAACTTCATAATCGTAAATCTTGGATATGGAATTGGAGTAGGCATAATCATAAACAATCAGATTTACTCTGGAGCATTCAATCATGCTGGAGAATTTGGACATATTCGAGTCGAGCATCCTGGGAAACCTTGTTTCTGTGGAGGAACAGGATGTTTAGAAACAGTTGCAGGTGGTTGGGCGATAGGATTACTCGGACAAAAATTAGCAAAAAAAGAAAAAAACTCAATCCTCAATAAAATTTCCAATGGCAATATTAGATCAATTGATGCAAAGTTAGTAGCTGAAGCAGCAAGAAAAGGATGTGAAGGCTCCAAACAAATCTTTCAAAAAATGGCTGAAGAAACAGGCAGAGGTATTGCATCAATAATAAACTTACTTAATCCCGAATTAGTAATATTAGGTGGGAGAATGGCATATTCATCCGACATATTTTTCACTACACTCAACAAATCCATCCTCAGCAATGTACTACCCGCCTTAAAAAACGAGTTTAAGTTAGAGATTTCCCTATTGAAAGAAAAATCATCCCCTTTAGGTGCTTGTGCAATGGTTCTGCAAGAAGTCTTTCAGAGCTCTTATGAAGAAGTCTTACAACTTGTTTAAAATACTATTCAACCTTAAGCAATACAGGATTTGTATCAGGCATAAAATCGACAGGCATCCAGTCTGCACCAGCAGTGAAGAATGAAATAGGATATGATTGATTTCTCTGCAACTTTAAATCCGAAAGCGGAATTGTTACAGTGAGTTGTTTACCCTTGATTTGATAATTAACCGCTTTTAAATTTGTCCAGTTCCAATCTGTCTGATTAGTGCCATTGAACTTATACAGTAAAGCACCCTCAATCATCATATCAACACCCGTGATATTCGTAGTATTATAACCTGTGGTTGTATTATTATCACTATTAATCATAAAGTGGAATCCATCGATTTCGGCAACGCTTGTAAAACCAATATCTATTATCAAATTGTCTCCTTCAACTGAATAAGATGCAGAACTCATATCCCGCTGTTGAGAAGAAACATCAGCTTTATCCGAACAAATTTTCTTTGATGCAGATTTCGTCACATCTGGTTTGGAGATTTCGGTGGGTATTGATAATGCCGAAGGTGAGCCCAATGGTAAATTTGCTGATTTACTATCAGGCATTTTATCAACAACTGCCCAGTTAATATCTGTCGTAATAAATGAGCATCGATAATTCTTGTTATTTGCAATGCCAACATCAGACATAGGAATCTTTACAATGAGTTTATCTTGAATCAACTCATATTGTACATTTTTTAGAGTATTCCATTTCCAATCAGTTTGTGCATTTCCTCCAAAACTATACAATGTAGCTCCCTCAACCATATAATCCGCTCCAGGACAATTCTCGGCATTAAAACCTGTCGAAGTATTGTTATCAGAATCCACATAGAAATGAAATCCATCTATTTCAGAGTTGCTTGCATACTTAATTAAAAGAATAAGGTCACTACCATCAATTTTGTAAGAAGCTTCAATTATATCTCTCTGGTTTGAAGCCACATCACTTGGATCCTGTGCGAAAGTTTTGAATCCTGTAAGAGTGGATGAATTTGAAGAAGCTGTCGATCCAGTAAATTTTGTTCCAACTAATTGCCCCATTTCCGTGACTAATTGCTCGACAGTAAATTTCCCATCAAATTTTTTATGGATAGTCCCATCATTCTTTATCAGCGCAATCGTAGGCGTTTTATAAATCCCATACTTATCGATTAAATTACGAGTAGATTCATCTTCAATGTCAACCTTTACCATATTATATGAATCAGAAAGCTGAATAAATAATTCATTATTGAATATAGTAGTATCTAGAAGCTCATCATCATTACTCTTTGAAGAATAAAATAAAAGTAATGTTGGCTTACCACTTGTCTCCGCAGGAATATCACTGAGCCAATTCGTCGATCCTACATTAGCAGAAACAATCAAAACGAAAAAAAAGCTCAGCAAAATAAAATATATATACTTTCTCATATTTTAACCTCCTAACCTCTAATATACTTCAATTTCTCGTATCCAGGCAAGATGTGGACGCTCCTGTGAACCACCGTTTTTGTATTGGAAGTATCTTATACCTTTTGCATCAACAGTATCAAATGAAATTACATCATTATCTCTTGTGGAAGAATTATTTTTCGAAACAATCTCAATCCATTTACCTTCAGCACTCAGATACTCAATTTTATAATGACTCGATGAATAAAGTTTATCACCATCAATTGCCCAGTAAATGACAACCTTACTGATTTTCTCTGTTTCAGGGAAAAACATCTCAATCCAATGAGGAGTAGGTCCCTCACCACTTGCCCAGGCTGAATCCGACCAATGAACATCCGTTACATCAATCACTCCATCATTCAGAGGATCTGTAGTATATCCAAAAAAATCCGAATCAGACCTGATTCTCACCTCTGATGGTCGAGTCTTACTCGCCTGATCTGTCAGAATAGTGATTGTACTATTAGTCGTGTCAATTATCTTATCCGACATATCAATCAATAAAATCGAAAGCTCATCAGAAATCTCTTTTACAGATTGGTTAGGTGAAATGGGCTCTATTTCAAATTTAATTCTTTCATCGGATTCTGCTCCAATCTCAAATTTCTTTTCGGTAGGAATAACTTTCAAAATTCCCGATTTAAAATTGGCAACCAATTTTAGAGTGGCTTTCTCATTTGACATATTCTTAACGACAGCATCAATCGTCACCTTATTAAAACCAATATTTTTCGGAGTAATTGGTACAATCATCTGAGGTTTCGTCAGCTTAACCATTCTGAAAGCGGATTTCCCTTCCTCAACAAATTCTATCCACAAAATAAATCTATCCATTGAT
>CAZYWQ010000380.1:0-3513 GCA_964651675.1 uncultured Candidatus Sumerlaeota bacterium
CGGTAGAACTGTGCTAATCCAAGGCTTGTATAATTTACAAAAACCTATAGCAAATAA
This sequence comes from uncultured Candidatus Sumerlaeota bacterium, assembly GCA_964651675.1. Classification (GTDB taxonomy): domain Bacteria; phylum Sumerlaeota; class CAZYWQ01; order CAZYWQ01; family CAZYWQ01; genus CAZYWQ01. The sequence continues at coordinate 58 of CAZYWQ010000380.1, forward strand.
ATTGTAATCAATAACTAGTTACAAACACAAAACAAATCTCGGCAATCTACATTTTCCTGATTATCAAAACCATCCAGAAAAAGTAATTTAATAGGACTAATCCATATATAAGTATACTACCCCATTTTTTATCCAGATATTTTTTAATAGTCGGATAAGCGAGGATTATGGCTCCTGCTACTAACGGAATTCCATATCTTCCTCTTGAATATGATAAATTAAATCCTGCAAAAATGAATCTTTGTATGATATAAATAATCATCCAGAAAAGATGAAGATTAAATTTCAATTTAAACAGGTCTTTATTAAACAAAATAAATATTGGATAAATCTGTAGAGCAACTGCAAGGAATAAAATCGCCGCTTTAATAAAATACTTCATCCATTGCGGCTCAAAACTAAAATGCATCGCTCCATCAATACAATCAAAAAGAAAGCTAATCGTTGCCTGATCTGGATAAAGTCGCTTTAACATTAATATCAAAATGATGAATAGAATGAATGGTATAATGCAAAAATAAACAAAATTAAGAACAATCCGTTTCAAATTCTTACTATTTGAAACAGTGATAGAAAGCGGAATTGTAAAAGCTAGCATTAGGAGAATCGTTTTTGTAAAAATGGCAATTGTTAATACTACAATTAACAGCAACAAATATTCAGCCTTATAATCTTTGGAAAACACATACGCCAGATGAATGGTAAGAAAAAGAAACACCAGAGAAAGAGCATCCGTCATTGGTCTTCCAAGCATTCCAATGATACTTATATGAGAAATAAAAAGTAAATTAAGATAAAATAGATGCTTCCCCTTATAAGAAAAATGATGAATCAAAATAATATTCAACATATAAATACACAACAAACTCGCAATCGTATTGACAATGATAGAACTAATCAGAATATCTCTTGTTACTATATTCACGATAGCCACGAATATCGGATAAACAGGTCTTGAGGAATGGATATAACCGCTGATGAATTCTTTCAAATTATTATAAGAATCTCTTGAAGGACTGATAATAAAATTATATATATGTTCTGCATAATTTCCATAACCATCGTATAGAATATAACCATTAAACTCCCATTCAGGATAGACTTGTAAAATGGAATCTTTATGAACAGAATTTTTCCATCTATAAAAAGAAATAAGGAAGGAGAATATAATCGCAAGAATTACTATTATTCTCTGCCACTTATTCAATGTTTTAAACATCGATACGCAATCTTTCTATAATGATTCATAATGAAAAGAAAAAGAGGAAAAGCATCGAGATTTTTAAATATAATATCTTGAGTTGTCAACATAATATACAAGACACTAATTAAAATGTATACAATCACAGCCATAGAAGAACAAAAAAAGAATAAAAGAAGATATTCAATTTTTATTAATGGTGATTTTTTCATAGGCGTAAATCAAGATGTCCTCGCAAAACTAAATCTATTCAAAGGAAAACAGGTTGATAAAAAAGAACTAACAACAATTATACAGTCAGAAGAGTATAACAAAGCAAAATTCCTTGTGTTGAGATACTTAACATTGCGTCCAAGAACCAGATTCGAATTAAATCGATATCTTAAAAATAAAGGATTTGATCAGACTCTCATAAACAAAACCTTAAAAACCGTCGATGATATGGGATTAATAAATGATGATGACTATGCTCAGAGATATGCTCTGGAACTCATTAAGAAGGGAAAAGATGGTTATGGTTCCATATTGAATAAACTTTTTAAAAGAGGGATAAAAGCGGAAAAGGCAAAGACAATTCTTAATGATTTAATAAAAGAAGATGAAGAGTTTCAAACAGCAATAAAACTCGCTAACAAAAAACTCAAAAGTATTAAACATAAAGAAAAAAGTGTAAAAATCAGAAGTATTAACTCTTATTTGATTAGAAAAGGATTCAGCTTTGACATTGTTAATAAAGTAATTAGAAAATTATTCAAAGACAATTACGATTCCGAATCTTGATGTCGAATAAATCTGAACAATAGAAATATAAGAAAAACATCTACAAATAGCAAAGGTATCAAAGAATAAAGTTTTTCTAATCCTATTAACTTCCCTGCATTATAAGCAATCTCACCTCTTAAAAATGGTTTTACTCCTTCTTCGAACAAAGGGCTTTTATAATTATAAACAACCCTTGGTTGTAGAAGATCAGGAGTCACATAGAGTTGTTTTGGTTGAGGATCAACAATCGTTGGAACAAAAGCAAAAAGAACAGAAATTATCCCTAACACAATTAAAACACCCTTCGATTTTTTGATTACCGGTGTCAGAAGTATAAATGCAAAAGGAAGCATTGGTATGAGGTGTCTTGCACCTGCTGACCATCCTCCCCACCACATATAATAAGAGGCATTAAAGATGAAATAAAACACAATTATAACAATACTAATAATAGCTTCTGCTGTGAATTTTCTTTCTTTCCAAATCAGAAAGAATCCATAAAAAATCAAAATCAGTATCGGGCAAGAAAAAAATATCCCCTTATACGGATGTACGGTGATATAATATAAAACTGCAGTCTTAAAACCAGTGATTCCCATAAATCCACGAGCCATCGATTCCCTAAAAAAATCCCAATGTAAAAATTTATATGGTATTGTAAAAGGAGTTCCAAAACAGACATAGTTATAGATGAAAAAGATAATCATAGGAAGTAATATCGCAATTGAGAAAATAATTATCTTTTGTTTTTTCTTAAGAACGAAAAAAGTATATAACCATAAAATAAAAACAATCACTCCGCAAGTATACTCAAAAAGCATCGCCAGACCACATAATACACCAGGATAAAAAAGATTTATCTTATCGATGCTATCATTAAATTTATTCTTAATCACCAGATAATATGCACAGATAAAAAACAATAAAGCAGGCTGATAGGGATAAAAAACTGTTGAATAAGGAAGACACAATGTTCCCAGAGAAAAGAAAATCGCGAGGATAAATGCTCCTTTTTCATCTACTCCAAATAACTGAAGCAAACGTTTTATCACCACTCCAAGATAGGCTGAGAACAAAGATACCGACAAAATAGTAATTATATATCTCGATACTAAAGGTTTCGTTTCGATTCCAAACGGGAATGTTACAAACTTAATCAGAAAATACGGAATTACACCTAACAATGACAATCCCGGGATTTTATCCGAATAGAAATGTTCAGTTTCGGGATTATACGCCTTATCACCCGTTTCAAAGCCTATCCTATTATGGTAATCATCAATGCTAAAAGTAAGTCCATCAACAATTGCGTATGTCAAATCGATTCTGCTATTAACATTCCATCCTGGTTCAAGATGAAAGAAATAGGAAGAGGTGAAAAATAACACAACAAATAAAACGAATTCACTTTTATTTTTGAAAAGCTTTTTCAGGATAGCCATCATTTCCTTATATAAATTGGATTTGAATAAATCCACTTCCGATTATTATTT
>CAZYWQ010000381.1:0-3508 GCA_964651675.1 uncultured Candidatus Sumerlaeota bacterium
GCTGGGATCAGTATGATTTTAACTGGATTTGCAAAGAGTTTCCTTTCAGCAGCAGTTTGGCGAGCGCTTACAGGTATTGGTAGTGGTGCAAGCAATGTACCGGTAATGGGACTTCTTGCAGCTTGGTTTGCACCTCGTCGGCGTGGTTTTGCAGCAGGTATTGCCGTTGCTGGCTCTTCTATCGGTCTTATTTTTGTTGGTCCGTATGTACCTCACATCTTATCTGTTTACGGTGGTGATGGCTGGAGAAAATGCTGGTTTACATTCGGATGTATTACTCTCTTGTTGGCGGTTATCTGTTATCTTTTTCTACGCAATAGTCCATCTCAAATAGGTTTAAAGCCTTTAGGAGAAGAATCTAATCAATCACTCCCCAATCCAAAAGCAAAAACACTGCAATGGAGTCTGGTCTATCGTTCTCTTACAGTCTGGCATTTAGGATTGGTCTATGTTGCTTTCGGATTTTCCTATATTATCTATATGACTTTTTTCACGAAACATCTCATCACGGAAGGAGACTATACTCAGCAAATGGCAGGTAATTTATTTATGATGATGGGATGGTTCAGTCTATTATGCGGATTAATCTGGGGCACTGTTTCGGATGTGATTGGACGCAAAGGTGCCTTGATTATTGTATATTTGATTCACACAATAGCCTTCGGATTATTCGCATTGCTACCGACATCATTTGGATTTACGACTTCAGCAATCTTATTTGGTCTATCAGCCTGGAGTATTCCTGCGATAATGGCAGCTGCCTGTGGCGATTTACTTGGACCGAGATTGGCTCCAGCAGCACTCGGTTTCATCACTCTCTTTTTCGGTATCGGACAGGCAATAAGCCCGAGTATTGCTGGTGCAATTGCCGATTCTGCCAATTCGTTTTCTCCTGCTTTATTGCTCGCAAGTGGGGTAGCTTTCTTAGGAGCTGTCGGCACATTTTTTCTTCGCCTATCATCTTCACAAAATAAAAATGAATAATTTTCGAATCATTAGCGTCAAACTATTAAACAAAAAAGTTATTACAGCTTTATCAAATCAAAATGAAAGGAAGGGATAAAGATTATGAATAAGTCAGTTAAAACAACAGCTTTTCTTTTGATGATTGTTATCTTTGCATTACTTATTTATGGTTGTGGATGTTTCAATAAGGGAAGTATGACCTACAGTCGTCATACAACTACAGGTCAAGAATTGTTGGACTTGAAAGAGGCGAAGGATAGTGGGGCTATCTCTGAGGAAGAGTATGAAAAATTGAGAAAAAATGTTATGAAAGAAGATTGTAAATCTTTCCCTGGTTTCGCAGATAAAAAATAATATTTATAATCTTGAGTTGTGTATGAATTTTTTATGGGGACAGAACAATGTTCTGTCCCTACAGGGAAAAAGATCCTTTAATTTTTTTCTTTCCAAATGAAGTTATGTCTTATCCTTGACAAATCCATCCTCTTGTTCTCTTAATTGTACCATTGAAAATTATAAGCTGTGAAGATTAAATATGAAGAAAAAAAATCTATTGGATACACAACTTGTTTATCTTCTTAAACTTTCTTTGAAAGAAGATATTGGTAGGGGAGATGTCACATCCAATCTTCTTATTCCGAAGAATAGTAAAAGTATTGCACACATAATTGCCAGAGAAGACGCAATTGTATGCGGAATACCTATTGCAAAGAAGTTATTCAAGTTAATTGATGATTCGATTAAGTTCAAAGCACATAAATCCGATGGAGATTCCATAACAGCTTATGAAACCATAGCCACCATTTCAGGTTCTACAAAATCCATACTCAAAGGTGAGCGAATTGCTTTAAATTTCCTTCAAAGATTATCCGGAATCGCAACTTTAACTAATCAATTCGTAGAGGCAATCTATCCTGCAAGAACAAAAATCTTAGACACTCGCAAAACCACGCCATTATGGAGAAGACTCGAAAAGTATGCCGTAACTGTTGGTGGTGGTGTGAATCACAGATTTGGTCTTTATGACCAGATTCTGATTAAAGATAATCATATCAAAACGGCAGGTTCGGTTTCGAAAGCCTTAGAATCAGTCCAAAAAAAGAATAAAAACAAACTTCCTGTTATCATTGAGGTTCAAAACAAAAAAGAATTGCGGGAAGTACTCTTTATTAATCCTGATGTGATAATGCTCGATAATATGAATAGGAGAGAAATTAAAGAGTGCATTGATATAATCAACGGTAAATGTGAAATTGAAATATCAGGTAACATTAAATTGAACAATATAAACAAACTCAAAGGACTTCGCATAGATAGAATTTCGATAGGTGCCTTAACGCATTCGGTAAAAGCAATTGACATCTCTCTTGAATTTATTTAAATGAATCTTTTGGGTCTATTCCAAAAGCAAAGAGTATATTTTCAAGATAAATATTATTGATTTAAATCCAATAATATGTTATCACTTTAAACGCAATTTATATTATAAACACACTATTAGAAATTCAGAAATAGAAGTATGAGCGCATTAGTTCCAGATAAAACTATAAAAGAGATTTTAAAAAAGCTCGAACCGATGAAAATCCTCGAGCTTGTTGACTACCGATTAAACACTATCCAACAATCAGGATCGAGCATCCGCTGTTTCTGTCCAATCCACAAAGAAATGGTATTTAGAACCCTCATCATAGATACAAAGAAAAAGATATACAAATGCTCATATAGTCTTTGCCCTGGTAAAGATGGTGGAGATCTCATTGATTTGTATGCCAAAACCAAAAAGATGGAATACGAGGAAGCCCTTACCAAACTTGTCAATTTATTCAACATCGATGTCGAACTACCTTCACCAGAAGAATTTATCGATAAAAACATTGGGATTGCAGAAAATTATCTTACTCTTAATGAGTTAGAAGAAGCCGAAACGCACTTCAAAAAGATACTTGCCCTAAAATCCGATTATGCACGCGCTTTAAATGGTCTTGTTTCCATATATTCCCAGACAAATAATAAATCGGAATTAAGTAAATGTCTTAATTCTCTCGTTGACATATATTTCAATAACAAAAATTTCGAAAAATTAAAAGAGCTTATCGAGACTATAATCAGTGATAATCCTGACGACATTGATTTACGGACAAAAATCGCTGAGAAATACCTCGATGAAGGTATGAAAGATGATGCAATCTCCACTTTCTTAAGCATTGTTGATTTTTATGATACTAACAAAGAATATACAAAATCCATTGAGTTGTATAGACGAATTGACGACTTAGGTTATGACATCATTGATGTTCATTCGTTAATAATCCAGGCTTATAATACACTTGGCGACAAGGATGGAATGTTAAATGAGCATATCCGATACGCTGAAAAAAGCCTCGATAAAGGCGATATTGATGCTGCCATTTCTGCTTATGAAGGTATCCTCGAGATTGATAACTCTCGCACTGATATCAGGACAAAGATAATCGATATTTATTGTCAAAAAGGTCTTACTGATGAATTTGTCGATAGATGTATTCATCTGATTGATGAACTG
>CAZYWQ010000382.1:0-3507 GCA_964651675.1 uncultured Candidatus Sumerlaeota bacterium
GGAGTACATGGCTCTCCACTCGGTGAGGAAGAAGTCAAATTAGCAAAACAAAATTTAGGTTGGATTCTTGAACCACAATTCTTTATTCCTTCATCAGTAAAAGAATTCTTTAAAGACAAACAAAAAGAATGGCAAAATGCTGAAGATGATTGGAAGAAACAGTTAAATACTTATACTCAGAAATATCCTGATAAGGCAAAAAAATTATCTGATTTCATTGAGAAAAAACTTCCTGAAAAATTTGATTCTCTTATACCTGAATTTACAAAAGACACTAATATGGCAACCAGAAAGGCATCAGGAAAGTGTTTAGAGAAACTCTTTCCAGTTCTCGAAAATCTTATTGGCGGATCAGCAGATCTTACGCCTTCGAATAATACACTCGTGAAAGGTTACAATGACTTTAATAAAAACAATTGGGATGGTCGTTATATTCATTATGGTGTGCGTGAACATTCAATGGCAGGAATAATGAACGGAATAGCACTATTTGGTGGTTTGATACCTTATGGAGGCACATTTTTGGTATTCTCCGATTATATGCGACCTTCCATCAGACTTGCTGCTATGATGGGTATCCAGGTGATTTATGTATTCACACACGATAGCGTGTTCTTGGGAGAAGATGGACCAACACATCAACCTATTGAACATCTTGCTGCACTCCGAGTCATTCATAATCTGATTGTCATTAGACCAGCGGATGCTTATGAGACAGCCATTGCCTGGCAAGTTGCCCTTGAAAGAAAAACAAATCCTACAGCACTGTTACTTACAAGACAATCTCTTCCGGTATTAGACTGGGAGCAATTATCAGGCAAACCGCAAGATCTAAAAAAAGGTGCATCTATAATATCGGATTCAGATGAAAAAAATCCGGATTTAATAATAGTTGCAACAGGTTCTGAAGTGCATCTTGCATTAGCCGCTTGTGAACAATTAAGAAAAGAAGGGATCAAAGTTCGTTGCATAAATGTCCCGAGTTGGGAACTTTTTGATGAACAAGCTCAGGATTACAAAGAATCTATTTTCCCAAATAATCTTCCGCCAGTTTTATTAATTGAAGCAGCAAGTTCGATGGGTTGGGGAAAATATATCGGTCGGAACTTTGCGAAGATAACTATAGACGGGCGCTATGGTGCCTCAGCTCCTTATAAGGTCATCGCTGAAAAACTCGGATTCACAGTAGAGAATATCGTATCCAAAGGAAAAAGCCTTTTGTAAATTAAGTCTATACGATTCTAATATTTTAAGTGAGAGAAAAAGCTGAAACTCCGTGTTAATAATATCAATTTTAACACATCTAAATTAGAAAGTCAAATGAACGATTAATATCCCCCACAATAAATTGTGGGATTAATGAGAAATTTATAATTTCCCATTGTTTAAAAATTATTACTCTACTTTTTTTCATAAAATCAGTCATTATTTATTGACTTTAAGTGATTTTGATTGACTAACTGTAGTAAAATATATTATAGTTAGCCCAAGAAGAATGGAAATTAATCTATGCGAAAAACGAAAATCATAGCTACAATTGGACCAGCTTCTTCTTCGAAAACTGCTATTGAGAAGCTGATCAAAGCTGGAGCCAATGTCTTTCGGCTTAATTTCTCTTATGGCGATTATTCCTTTCATACATCGGTTATAAAAAGAATAAGAGATCTCTCGAAAAAATTAAACACTCCCATTGGTATTCTTCAAGACCTTCAAGGTCCCAAAATTCGGGTTGGCAGGCTTAAAGGCGGACAGGTAATATATCTCAAAAAGGGAAATAATATCAGGATTACCACAAGGAATATCTTAGGCACCAATTCCATCATACCAACTACATACAAAAATCTCGCTAAAGATGTATCAAAAGGAAGTAGAGTATTACTCGGTGATGGTTTGATCGAGTTAAAAGTTATAAACATTATAAATAACGATATAGTCTGTAAGGCAATCAGCGGAGGATATATCAAAGAGCATATTGGTATTAATCTTCCCGACATTGATGTTACTGCACCCTCATTAACTTCGAAGGATAAAAAGGACTTGAAACTTGGCTTGGAAAATGGAGTTGACTATGTAGCATTATCATTTGTTCGAAAACCGCAAGATATTCTCAATCTGAAGCGATTAATCAAAAAATATAAAAATAAAATTTCTGTAATTGCGAAGATAGAAAAACCCCAGGCTATTAAGAGAATAGAAGAAATAATAGAAGTCTCAGATGGAGTAATGGTAGCAAGAGGAGATTTAGGTGTAGAAATGTCTGCACAAGTCGTTCCAATTTTACAAAAACAAATAATAGCCAAAGCTAATCAAGCCGGCAAGATAGTCATCACAGCAACTCAGATGTTAGAGTCGATGATATATAATCGCACACCTACAAGAGCCGAAGCATCAGATGTTGCAAATGCTATCTTCGATGGTACTGATGTATTGATGTTATCAGGAGAAACAGCCAGCGGAGAATATCCTGTGGAATCCGTGAAGATGATGGTAAAAATCGCTGAAGCAGCAGAAAAAAGTCCTTTTACATTAAAACACAGAGAAGAATTCGATGACAAAGATGATTCAGCAGTAAAAGCCATAGCTCATTCCGTTTGGTATGCAAGCAAAGAATCAAAAGCAAAAGCGATTATTGCATTTACACTATCAGGCTCGACAGCTCTATTAATCGCAAAACAAAGACCAGATGTAGAAATTATCGCTTTAACTCCAATGGTAGAAACCTACAATAAAATGGCTTTATATTGGGGAGTTAAGCCCATTCTATCTGAATTTGGGGACAATACAGATGAAATGATAAAAAAGGGAGAAAAAATAATACTCAAAAAAGGGCTATTAAAGAAAGGGAACAAAGTCGTTGTTGTTGCAGGGCAGACTTATTCAGTCGGTTCTACTAATATGATGAAGATTTATCAATTATCAGGAGATTAATCTCAAATGAGGTGATACTATGATCGATTTTACTTCTGATGGAAAAATCGTCTTCGTATTTGATAGGTCTGCAAAGGAGCAGGTCTATCTTGTTGGTGACTTTAACAATTGGGATGAAAAATCCCACCCTTTAAAAAGAGGTAAGGATGATAAATGGTCGATAAAACTCTCTTTAAATCCAGGTGAATACGAATTTAAATATAAAGTCGGAACTCAGTGGTACAATGATTATGACGCTCATAAATATGTTCCAAATGCCTGGGGAAGCGATAATTCCGTTATTGTAATTAGCAAGAAGTAAGTAGAGTTTTTATCGGATGATTTTGATAAAAATATCCATAATTTGATTTATTGTTAAAAAAAGTGTTTGTTTATGTTATTGGAAGTTTGACTGTAAACGTAGTTAATTCATTGGGTTCACTTGTCAGAGAGATTTCCCCTTGATGTTCCTCAACAAGAAATTTCACAATATATAATCCCAGACCAAATCCAGTTGCCGTGTCGCTTCCTTTTAGATGTTTGTATTTATGAAAAACAAACGGCATTTCTTCCTTACTAATTCCTGGTCCTGTATTTGAG
>CAZYWQ010000383.1:0-3503 GCA_964651675.1 uncultured Candidatus Sumerlaeota bacterium
ATTTGTATCAGGTTTAATTTTATCTGTGTCTAACTCAAAAACATCTTTGAAAACTGTAGCTAATTTTTCATTTATCATTCGATGATTCCTTCCTGGTTATTTTAATAAAATCTGGACATTTGATTTCGTTTTTATTTATGTCAAGTTCCCACCAGGAGCCATTCTCAGGCTTGTTGGCAAAATTGTGTTCTTTATAGAGTTCTTTTACGAGTATGTTTTTTTTAGTCGGTATATATTCGCCTTTCAGAGTATGCACATTTTCTGATTTTGCTTTTTGATAAATGAATGATAAGAATGCAGTTTCGACTTTTCTGCCAATTATTCTGCAACTTAATAAGAAGGTGTCGATAATCCAATCTTTAGGATTCTTTTTTATAATTATTACTCCGACGACACCGTTATTCCCAAACTTATCAATCAGTTCAAGAGAATATATCAAGTGATTATTATCCTGTGTAAAATTCTGAATATCAGATTGAGTATATCGCCTTGTGGTAAGGTTAAATTGATTTGTCCTTTGTGTTAATTGAGCGATTCTTGGGATAGTGAATGAATTGGCTTCTTCAACGATTGCGGTCATTTCGAGTGATTTATAAAACTCATTAATTGTTTTGGCAGATTTTTTTAGATGTTCTCTTTTTACTTGTGCCTTGTATAATTCACCACGAGATTTATCTTCTTCGGTAATGGTAAGGATGTTGAATAAATCGGATGCTAATAATGTTTTTTTGTAGAGTGCAAAATCTTTTGGTAAATCGATGACGGTAACTTCTGGTAATCTGTTTCTGATATAATCTCTCTCGACGGGATTGTCATCTATGAAAACGAGCGAGTTCAGTCCTATATTGAGTTCCTGAGCGATTTCCATCATATTTGATGCTTTGTCATTCCAGTTTATTCGAACGGAAGCGAAATCATTTTTTCTTAATATCATATAAGGATGTTTTTCGATAACTTCTATTGCATCATCATAATTATTTTTGCTATTGATAGCGAGAATGATTCCTCTTTTTGATAAGTTATGTAGCGTCTTTTGAAAATCGTGAAAGGCTTTTCCAATTCCGTCATTGCTCAAATTTATTCCATTGAATCCGTCCTCACCGATAATTCCACCCCATAGTGTGTTATCAAGATCAAGTACAATGCACTTTTTTGTTAGACCTATTAGCGGTTTTATGTATGAGATGTACATTTGCACAAGTTTTGTTAAGGCTTCTGAATGAAATCGCATCTTTGCTAAATACCAAATTCGCTCATCAATCAGATTTTCATATCCATATCGCATTACAAATGATTCGTAATCGACAATAAACAGACTGGGATTGGATATAGCCAAAAAGGATAACTCCTGATTAAATTTATGAATGTGTTTTTTGATGGAGTATTCAGAATTATATTCTAACAGACTAATGTCATTTAAAGGTGGTAAGACAAGGTTGTTTAAAAAAATGGTAGTCTTGGGGAGAGTACTCTGAATCGACTCGATAAGCGATTTTATATTATTCAATTCTGATTCAAAAATGTTCTTTTTCTGGTCTTCAGTTAGTGAAAAAGGTTCTTCTATGATTTGTTTAAAGAGGTCATAAGTGTCGAGGAAGAGAATCGTAATGTCAGGATTAAATTTATAAAATTCCGAATTTGTATTGAAGATATCTTGCTGATATTGATTATAACCACTCAGATAAAAATTGCTTGCGATGTCGATTTTCTTTAGTTCTGTTTCGAGATATTTTGGAAGTAAATCGATTGTGAATGAAGATAGAATGGCGATTTTTAATTTTTTACTTTCGGACTTAATCTTTTGCTTCATTTTTTCCTTATATTTTTAATAACATAATAGTTTAATGTTGAGAAAAGAGATAGTAGATCATGGAAGGTTAGGTCTCAACTAATTCAATAAGATTCTTATCGGGTGTATAAAGAAATGCAATTTTGTTTCCTTCGTAAGCTCTTGCTGGAACAGGTTTGCAGACAATGAGTGCTCCCTTTTCTCTTAATGTTTCCACTTCTTTTTCGATGTCTTCAACTTGATAACAAATATGATTTAAGCCACCACCTTTTTTCAAGAAGTTCATTATAGGCGAATCTTCACCTAATGGTTCGATTAGTTCTATCATAACATTGTCACCAATCTCTAAAAATGCTACACGAACTTGCTGAACTTCATCCGTATATATTTCGGTTATTTTGTCAAAGCCAAGATATTTTTTGTAGTTTTCAAAAGCTTCTTTTATGTTTTTAACCACTACACCAATGTGGTGAAATTTCACTCTACTGCATCCTCGAATTATTTATTTCAATTTATTAAACAGTTTTTCTAATTTATCTTTCACTTCTAAAAATTCTTCTTTGAGAAGACCCATAAATACTACATCCTCGTATTTACCGTTATGATAAATATGTTTTCTGAAAGTTCCTTCTTCTTTGAAATTAAATGACCGATGCATAGAGAGAACTTTCTTATTGAATTCGAATGTTCGACACCAAAGTTTGTTAAGATTAAGATGTTCAAATGCGTATTCAATCAGGAGATACTCGGCTTCTGGAGCGTATCCACCGAGTCTATTTTTTCTATCTCCTATATAAAATCCCCACTCAGCATTTTTGCTACGCCAATCAATTTTATAGAGTCCGATTATTCCGATTGGAGTATCATCTTTTGTCGATATCATAAAAATCTTGTCAGTGTCGCTTTTTAAGAGATTCTCGTACCACTTTTCCTGTTGAGTAAGTGAAATGGGATCATTTTCGAAGAGATAATGATAGACTTCAGGATCACTTCTCCATTTTGCAATCAGTGGTAAATCTTCTTTTTCTATTGCTCGTAATTTGATAAGATTCCCGATAATCATTGTGTCACCTTATTTAGGTTTTCTTGCGAATATTATTAATTCTCGTCCTAATCCCATTGATGCTAACATCTGATAGAATTTTCTTTTCAGGCCATTACGACCAGTTCTGACGAGTGCTTCCTCGAATTGACATCTTTTCTTATGAGCTTCTTTACCGATGTCGGGTTTGTCAATATAATCCATTCCCTGTAGCAGAAAAAGTTCCATTGGAAATCCACTTTCTTTTAGCAGGATTTCAAAACCGATATGTTTAAGCATATTTGACAGGGAGTCAAATGTAAAATAATTCAAGTGAGCTGGTGGTGCAATCCACCACATACGCTGTTTGTAATGTTCAACAAATGCTAATTGAAATTCGTTGAAGTCATTTGGCACTTCAACACATAAAACGCCATTTGGCTTCAGTACATTTTCAAATACCATCTTGCAAATTTCGATCGGTTTGGTGAGATGCTCGAGGATAAATGTCATTACTACAGCATCGAACTTCCCAATATCTTTGCTGAGCGCGTTTTCAAATGAGTCGACAATGACATCGATTCCTTTTTCTTTTGCCAGTTCTGTTTCTTTTTCAGAAAGGTCAATCCCTAAAACATCCCAGCCTTCTTTTTTGAATTTGCTTAAAAATTCGCCATCACCACAACCAATATC
>CAZYWQ010000384.1:0-3495 GCA_964651675.1 uncultured Candidatus Sumerlaeota bacterium
GCATAACCCAAACCTGTTCACATCATCGATCCCGAAATAACCATGATGCGCTAGGATTGCATAATGAGCTAATGCAGCATGCCCTTTGCTAAGTACAAACAAATCTCGATCATCCCGGTCAGGATTTTGCGGATCATGCTTCATGTAATTATATAGTGAATACAATATTTCAATAATAGAGAAGCATGTTGGGATATGACCGTGTCCGCTTCGATACGCAATCTTCAATATATTTTCTCTTATTTTCCTGCAATCGTCGTTCATTATTCTATCACCACATATGAAATTCGTGATGTCATGGGATAACGCATAATCCGCATGTCCTTAATATCCATTGTTTCCATTAGCGCTACAGTCTCTCCTGGAAAAATATCATCACACAATTCATCGAAAACCAGCACACTTCCTCTAAAGAGCCTTGATTTTACTGCTTCAAGTGCCACCTTTGTCGGTCTGTAAATATCAAAATCAAATATGGCTAATGATATTAACGTTTCAGGATGATTATTAAAATAATCTGGTATTGTTTCCATTGCATCACCTTTAATGATATCAAATTTTTTCAGATGAGATATTGGATTCAAATCATCTTGGAGTGTTAATATAGATTCGAGATAGCCTTCGTAACCATTACTGACAGAAAAAGAACCATCAACGCTGTTACATTTTTGCCCATCTTTTTCTGAGATACCTCTAAAGCCATCGAATGTGTCAAATCCTATCATTTTTCTGTGCCTGTTAAACGGTTCGAAAATCCCACGCAGGGCAGACATTATTGACATTGTCTGTCCCCAACGAACTCCAAATTCCACTATAACACCATGTGTTTGGATGATCTTCTTGTAAATTTCGTAAAAAAACAATAATCTAGATAGATTCTTTGAGGTCAAATAGAGACCAAGATTGGCCAGTACTTCATCATCAGGGATTGGTGTTGCTTTCAGTAATTCCATTAATTTCTTTTGCGCATCTTTTTCATCTGAACTAGATAGCACAATAGCATCATGTTTTTCAGTTTTCATTTTTTCCATGTCGCTTTGTTCTTTTCCCACCAGAATGTTGTCTCTTTTATACCTTCTTCCAAATTAAACCGAGGTGTCCATTTAATAATAGCTTTGAGTTTACCGCAATCAAGTGCTCTGGAAGGAATTGATTGAAGTGAATCAACACTGTACTTTATATCTAAAGGCCTGTGCATAGCTGCTTTTAAAGCAGCATCAACAACAGAACCAACCGAAACAGTCTCTCCATACCCGAGATTGAATATATCAAATTTAATATCTTGATTTTCTAACAGAAGAGCAACTGCCTCAGCAAAATCATCAGAAAAAATTACATCACGGACAACTGATGGACTACCCCACACTTCAAATGGATCCATTTTATCAACAGCTTTTCTGATCAATGCAGGAATAAAATTTGAGTACTGTGGATCAAACCGGGCAAAAGGACCGTATATATTGGCGCACCGGGCAATTATTACCTCCATACCATATCTGTCATGCCAAAATTGACATAGTTTTTCTGCCGATCGTTTTGCCCAGCCAACGCCAAAGTATGCCGAATAAGGATCTGAATTAAGGTCCAGCTGTTCTTCTTTAACATAGCCATCATATTCCTGATATACAGTAGCACTGGATAAATAAACTATTCTTTTTACACCAGCTGAATGCGATTCTTCCAGCATCAGTGCATCCATCACGATATTATCTGTCATCTGACGTTCGGGAAAAAAATGTAACACACCAACTCCTCCTGTCGAGGCGGCAGCAAGGATAGCATAGTCACAATCATTGAATAAACCTTTATAATCATTTCTATTCAACAAGTTTGCTTGTACATATTCAAGATTGTCATGACGGATAATTGGTTTGGTTTTATTATAATTCCCCCTGATCCTGATGTGAGGGTAATTATCCAATAAATATTTAATTAGACTATTACCTGCAAGACCGGTCGCCCCCGCCAGAAATACCTTTTTATCATTCAGTGACATTTCTTTTAAATATGAGTTTTTACGGAGAGAAAATATCTGGAAATAACTGCAATAGGAACTGCTACATATATAGTTCCGTTTACAATCCTTTCGCGGACTTCGTCAAAATTTAGTATTTCTACTTCATCAATCTCCTGATCATGATCCTTTCTATTGTTGACTTCATTTGAAGATAATTCAACCTGGAAAACATTCAACAACTCAGGATTTCTGTTTGGTGATCCAGCAATTGATGGAATTGTACGAAACCGCTTTTTATCCTTAACCGCAATTCCAGTCTCCTCATTCAACTCCCGAATGGCGGCATCAATTGGTTGTTCACCATCCTTAACGCCACCAGCCGGCAATTCTAATGTGCTATCAGAAATTACTGGCCGATTTACACGCACCATAACAATTGAATGATTCTCAACCGTTGGTAAAATGATTACCTGAGGGCAATTATACTCGACAGTAAAATATCCGTTACGGCTTCTTACTTTAAACCAGGGATTTTCATGTAATATCTTTGCTGTATGCAAACCGGGAGAAGGACCTCACCTATTTGGAATCCAATATTGTCTCTACAAGATTACCTGGATAAAAATTTACGGTTTTGAACTTTTTTACGCCAGTAATCAAATAAGTCCTGCATAGTTTTTTCAAATGGAATTTCGGGCTTCCAGCCCGTATGCTCGCTAAATTTGGTTATGTCGGGTACCTGCAAATCTGCATCAAGAGGACGAATACGATTTATTTCAGTTTCAACTTTTATATCATCACGAGTCGACAATGATAACAGATAATCCAGCATTTCACCCACAGTGCAACTGTAGGTTCCCCCAATATTGTAATATTCACCCGGGACCGGATTAACAGTTAACAGCATGTAATATGCCCGAACAGCATCTCTTACATCGGACCAGGTACGCAAAGAGTCAAGATTGCCAGCTTTTACTATAGAAGGGATTAAGCCCTGCTCAATCATAGCTATTTGTTTGGCAAATGTGGATTCAGCGAAAACATCTCCCCGCCTCGGCCCCGTATGAGTAAACATACGTGTTGTCATTACTTTCTGGCCATAGGCTTCGGCATGAAATCGCCCTAGCAAATCGGCCCCTATCTTGGAGATAGAGTATGGCGATGCGGGATGAAACGAGCATTCTTCATTAATGGGCAGCTTCTCTTTTGGAACTCGACCGAATACCTCTGATGAAGAGCATACATGGATAACCGGATCAATATCCCTGCACCGCCTTAATGCCTCTAGTAGTCTTTCAGTTCCGAGTATATTTGTATCCAGTGTATATATAGGCGAAGTAAAACTTGTAGTAGGGTAGCTTTGCGCCGCAAGATGAAAAACATAATCTGGTCTGCTTTCCTCAACAGCGTTTTGTAACGAAATATAGTCGTTGAGATCTCCATAAAGAAAATATAGCCTGTCTTTCCGATTGGCCCTTTCAAGCAGATGTTCTACATTATCCAATGGACTCCGCCAACGGCACATGCCATAGATGTCC
>CAZYWQ010000385.1:0-1448 GCA_964651675.1 uncultured Candidatus Sumerlaeota bacterium
GATTATTAATATCCAGACGAATAGTCTTATCAAGTGGATTAGAAGTCGAGAATATCCTCTCTATCTCCTCTTCTGTAGCAGTTAAGACACATACTCTTTGCGCCTCTTTGATCTCCTCTTCATTAAACCATCTGCCATAACGAATCTTAAAAAGAGTCAACCAGAAATTGAAACTATCGACCCCGCTTAAAATAACCTTATCGATCTCCTTACCATCATAAAAGGCATTTCCATTAAAAACTCTATGAATAGAAATAGCCCTTATTTGATGAGGAAATTTATTTTTTATCTTCTCCCCATCATCAATAGTTAAGGAATCCTTCACCTTCAAAGTCCCTTTTTCAGACAAGATTACTATAACATCCTCACCTTCCTTTGCAAAATCCTTAATAATTCTCTGCCTTGAACCTTCGATAAGTGAAAGACTGCAAACAAGAGTCCCTACTCCAACTCCTATCCCGATAGCAATCAAAATCGAACGAAAGGGATGTTTAAATATGTATCTGATAGCTACTAATGCGGGTAATACTTTTTTCGCTTTCATAAAATCCCTTTTCACTTCACACTAAGTTCCTGATAAGAACAATATACAATATTTCTCCCGAATAAAACAACAAAATATTTTCAACAGCTATTATTAAATTAAATAACTTGAAAAAGTAGCTGTATAGGATTAATTTCCAACAATATATAAATCAACAAATATTTGTTATAATTATCAAGTTTGCCATAGAAACATAACAAACACGCATATCTGACACATCTATGAGGAGTTATGAAAGATTTTGCAAACTGGGAAAATACACGAAATGGAGCCATCCTCGCCTTTATAGGAACGATTACTCACATTCCTGCAATCTTATATTTTTTCAAGTACATAAAACCATCTTACATTATCCAATTAGAAAAATCCAACATTGACACGACAAAATTTCTCATTGGTTATTTATTTATCATTTTTGTAGTGCTTCTGATAAGCTGCATATTCGGATTTGCCTGGTCGAAAAAATATGGCACAGTCGGCATAGGAAGTTTTTATGATATAATAAAAGGATTTCCACTCATAATAATCGTCGGAATTTTATCTGGGATTTTCTATTACTTTTTTTACACAACAAAACTTTTCTCCATTTCTCCAAGTTTCTTCCCATCTAACATCCCAATAATTATTATGATTATTATCTCAAATTCGATATTCATCGAACTTTTATTTCGATTCGGAATCTTCAGTTGGTGGTTAAGGGTTTTATCTCACAACCATTCTCAGGAAAATTTCAAATTAGCTCTTATCATTTCAGTTCTCACCTGTACAATAATCTCCATCAATCAGATTCATCTTGTCCACAGTGAATTCCCACTTCGTTTATTATTAAATTTGCTGTTCCTTGAGTTACTATTCAATTCGATGCAACATATAATATATATAAGATATGGTTTATTAAGCGCCA
>CAZYWQ010000385.1:1458-3472 GCA_964651675.1 uncultured Candidatus Sumerlaeota bacterium
CTAGCCATCCTTTCACATATTATTTCCTATCTAAGACTCTTATTTCTATATTAAGGTAATTTTTGCGTTGTGTCATTCCCACGAAAGTGGGAATCCAGTTTTTTTCAATAAATCGTAACATCATTTTGGATTCCCGTTTACAGCCACGGGCTCCCTGTGGGACGGGAATGCATATTATCAATAGATTACTGCTTGCAATATCATTTTCAAAATTACATTATACATTTTCTAAAATAAAGCACTACTATAATTCATACTCCTAAGATAAATAAAAGCTATGAACGGTCTGAAATACAAATTAATCTCTTACGGTTGTCAGATGAACGATTTAGACTCAGAGATGATGTCTGCAATAACCGAAGAACTCGGTTACAAACCTACTGACACTGAATCAGAAGCTGGTCTCATTATTATTAACACTTGCTGTGTAAGAAATACTGCGGAACAGAGGGCTATCGGAAGACTAACAAAATTAAAACCACAAAAGATAAAAAATCCCAACCTGATCATTGTTTTTGCAGGTTGTATTGCACAAAAAGATAATGAAAATATACTAAGAAAGTTTCCTTTCGTTGACATTGTAATCGGAACTCGTGACATTCCCTATTTATCACAACACATCAAACAAATTCTGATAAAAAGAGAACAAATCTGCAGCACCTCTCATATCAATGATGAGCAATATTTTTTAACCAATCCCAAGCGGAAACATAGAATTAAAGCACTCGTGACGATTATGTTAGGATGCAATAATTTTTGTTCCTATTGTATCGTGCCTTATGTTAGAGGAAGAGAAATCAGTCGACCTACAAACGAAATAATCGACGAGATAAAAAAACTCGCTGATGACGGCTATAAAGAAGTTACTTTGATAGGACAAAATGTTAATTCCTATTTATATAACAACACAAATTTCCCTAAATTATTAGAATTAGTGAACGACAAAACAGATATTCAAAGGATTCGCTTTATAACCTCTCATCCGAAGGATGCAAGCGATGAACTAATATATGCGATGAGGGATTTACCTAAAGTATGCGAACATATTCATTTACCAGCTCAGGCTGGCAGTAACAAAATTCTTAAATTAATGAACAGATTTTATACAAAAGAAAAATACATCGAACTGATTGAAAAATTCAGAGAAAATATTCCAAACATCGCCATCACAACCGATATGATAATGGGGTTCCCGGGTGAAACAGATGAAGATTTCTCGGAAACATTAGACCTTCTCCAAAAGGTTAGATGGGATATGTCCTTTTCCTTTGTCTATTCGATCAGAAACGGAACAAAAGCCGCTGAACTCGATGACGATGTCACTTATAACACAAAAAAATCAAGACTTGAGGCATATAATAAAATACAGGATAAAATATCTCTTGAAAAAAACCAGCAACTTATCAATAAATCTGTTGAAGTCCTTGTTGAAGGAGTATCCAAAAAACGAGAATATGAAATGATGGGTAGAACACAAACCGATAAAGTTGTAATATCCAAAGGTGACAAATCACAGGTCGGTTCGATCATTAATATTAAAGTCAAACAGGCTCATACCCATACACTCTTTGGTGAAGATGCTGAAGTCGTTAGCTAACATAAAACTTTGAGATAACATTTAAACTTATGACTAACATTATTCAAACTTTCATAAGAACAAAAATAAAATTATTTTTTGCATTTATATGCTTGTGCATTCCAATACTTTTAAGCAGTCAGGATTTACCTATCGAAAAAAAATCGGATGATTTTGAAGAATTCAAATCAATAAAATCCCTTATCAAAAGAGGAAGAAAAAAACAGGCATATAGTGCGCTAAGGCAATTCATCGATAACTATCCCGATTCCGAATTATTACCAGAAGCTTATTATACCTACGCAAAACTTAATAACAATGTCATCTCTGCCATTGAAGAGTTTATGTTAATCGTCAATGCATTTCCAGATACACCTTATGCAGAAAAAGCTCAGTATAACATCGCCGATTACTATTTCTTATATGGGAAATATGAGA
>CAZYWQ010000386.1:0-3459 GCA_964651675.1 uncultured Candidatus Sumerlaeota bacterium
GCAGAATTAATACCGCTTTCTAACCATATATCTATAGCATCTATGCAGTCAATAATAATGTTACTGAATATCTTTCTATTTTTTCGCTCAATTGGTCTCAGAACATATTCTGTTAAATGCAAGATGAATTCATCTGGTAAGATACCTATCCGTAATCTCGGAAACTCATTCGAGCCTAAGGCATTGATTATTGACTTTATGCCCTTGTGACCACCAGCACTTCCCTTTGCTCGTAGTCGTATCATACCAATCGGAAGATCAATATCGTCAAAGATCACCATAATATCTTTTAATTCAATATCATTTTCTTCGACAAACGCTGCAACTGCAAGTCCACTAAGATTCATATATGTTCTGGGCTTTAGAAGGCAATACTTTTCATCATTTATTTGAGTCTGAGCCAATAATCCTTTATATTTACTTCTTTTAAACTTGCAATTCCATCTTTCAGCTAATGCATCAACCACCTCATAGCCAATATTATGCGGTGTGTTGATATAACGCGAGCCTGGATTTCCCAAGCCGACAATCAGCCTCATATTTTCCCTGAGAGTCAATCAAATTAACTCTTTTTTCCCTTAGATTCTTCCTTAGCTGGTTTTGTCTCATCCTTCTTATCTTCAGCTTTTTCACCCTCTTTGGTTTCCTCTTCACCTTCTTTTTTCTCTTCACCTTCAGCAGCAGCTTCTTCTTCAGCCTCAACCTCAACTCTCGGTGCAGAAATTCTCAATATCGCAACATCCAGATGTGTTACCGGTTCAATTCCCTCTGGCAGTTTTAAATCCTTGACATAAAAAACATCGTTTATATTCAAGTTTGTTACATCGAAACAAATTACACCTGGTATCTGGTCAGGAAGACACTTTACTACAACAGATTTTCTTAAATGGTCTAATCTTCCTCCAGCATGAACTCCGACTGATAATCCTTCTTCTTTCACTGGAATCTCACAGACAACTTTTTTCTTCATATCAATGCGATAAAAATCAGCGTGGATTAATTTGTGAGACACAGGATCGCGTTGCAGTTCTTTTACCATAACCAACTCTTTTGCCTTTTTACTATTATGAACTACTTCCATATCGATAAAAACATTTTTACCCATTGGATTATTCATAATGACTCCGAGATCGTGAGCCGATACCTCAATCATTATAGGTTCCTTATGCTGTCCATAAATAACGCCAGGGATAACGCCTGTTCTCCTCATTTTTTTAGCCGACATTTTTCCCTTTTCGGTTCTGATAGTTGCTGATAACGATCTTTTTTCCATCTCTCAACTTCTCCAAAAAAAATATATTTTGTACTAAAACAAAATGGCTGGCCGGGTAGGATTCGAACCTACGAATGCGGGCTCCAAAAACCCGTGACTTACCGCTTGTCGACCGGCCAATACTTTATTTTATAAAATAAAAAATCTTATAGACCACACGAAAACGACTGTCAAGGCAAACTAATTTGTAAAAAATAACAATAGAAAAATCTTTCCTAAATCCAGACCAAGAACAATCTAACTTTAATAGTAGTAACAACTTATGTTTTTATGAGTGTTCACTAATAAAGTAAGCCCGAAATTTATAGATTTGTTCCTTAGCCTTTGTCAATATTTTTTTGAAAGACGAGTATATTGTTAGGCATAGTCCAATCTATAATTTAATGAGAAATGGAAAGATGTAGGAAGACTAATTAATCATCTCTTAGATGGAAGTATTCTTCTTCAAATACACTCTTGACTTTTTTCTTCTTCTTCAGTGGATTTCGCCAGTTTTTGAAGGGTTTCCCATAGAAAATGTAGGCTATCGCTAAACCTAATAAATGTGCAAGATGTGACACACATTCTCTTCCACTGAATGAACTTATTGTTCCTATAGAAGCCAAAATTACGATAAATAGAATAATCCATTTTCCCTTTATTGGAATAATTGCCCATAATAAAACGGGTGTATTCCAATGCATTAAACAGAATACCATTACAATCCCTAAAATAGCTCCTGATGCTCCTAAGATACCGCCATAATACAAAAATATACTCCCAAAGATAAGTTTTATTATAAATATAATTATTGTATAAGCAACACCTGTTGCGATTCCAACGAAGAGATAGAACATAGTAAAATATTTTGTCCCCATACTTCTTTCTACATAACCACCAATAAAGAAAAGCATCAGAAGATTCCAGAATATATGTCTGGCGTTAGCGTGCAAGAACATATAAGTTACTGGCTGCCAAAGATAATATTTTTCAATAACAGAAACTGGAGAAAGAACGAGATATGAAAATGATTTTTGAAAAATTAAGCTGAGTATAAAGCAGATAATATTGATAATAATAATCCAGGTAACCGCTGGCGTTAAAAATCTTTTAAGATTCAAATCGTATGAATATTGATAATCCTTATACATTCTCAACCCTTTTGCTGCACTGAGATATTATTGAGAAATAAAAGAGAATCCTTGATATGGGTTTTCCAGTAATCCCAAGTATGCTCACCCTCAAATACATTATAAATGTGATCAATATTGAGTGAGGTTAAGAACTTATGCATATTTTCAGAAAGGTGAAAAATACGATCGCTTTTCCCACAATCCAAATAAAAAGCGATTTTTTTATTATTCTCTTTTGACTTCAAAAGAGAATAAGGATTATTCAGTTCCCAGTGCTTTTTATCGTAGGGACTCCCGAAAATTCTCTTAAAACTTGCAGCAACCGATTCGATTGTGGTTTTCAAGGCATCTGGCTCATCAAATAAAGCACCACTATGACTGAATGCTATAGAAAATACTTCTGGATATTTCAATGCTAATTTTAACGCGCCGAAACCACCCATCGAAAGCCCACCAATCCCCCGATAATTTCTATTCCGAATTATATTAAACTCGCTTTCTATTTTGGGTATCAATTCTTTCATAAAGAAATCTTCATATTTTTCTGAATCATCATAGGCATTCGAATAAAAACTGTCTCCTGCATCTGGCATTATTATAAACAACTTTTTTAATTCATTCTGAGAAATAAGTGCATCAGCCGTTTTATTAACCTCTCCTTTTTCTATCCAATCTTTATAATTACTTTCTACTCCGTGAAGTAAATATAGAGAAGGATAGCTTTTTATTTCATCAATATCTGCAGGAATATAAATAGAACAATAGACAGACCTTTTTAATGCAATTGATTCTATTTTAAGATATCTGATTTGACTTTCTGTGTTCATCCTATTCAAAGCCTATTCGGATCAATATAATAGTATTAATAAGATTTAAGCAGAAGATATAAATTCGTTTTTGAAGGTTGAGATTATTTCGAAATAATAGCCTGAATATCTTTTCTAATCGGACTATCGAGAGGTACTAGATTAATCAATTTCCCCTCAGCCTTATTCATAAAAAGGTAAATTTTATGCCAATCCAACTGATGCTTATTTAGTTGAGCTTCAGAAAGAGTTTTTAAATGCTCAATAC
>CAZYWQ010000387.1:0-3444 GCA_964651675.1 uncultured Candidatus Sumerlaeota bacterium
AATTAAAGAAGAGGAATAACGGGTACTACGAACTGAATGCGATTAATAGTAGCGCTACAGTGAGGGAACTGATAAAACTCGCAGGTTGTCTAATTTTTCTGTTAGGCTGAGTTTTTCTTTCTGGATGTTACGCAATAATGACAGCGACTTCTCTTTTTCTTTTTTTAACTTCTCAATCATTTCTTGTATTGAACAAACGATGTTCTCTTTGTCAGAATCAAGTCGCATTTTCAATTCTTCTTTCACCTTCTGAGTATCTTCTTCAAGATTGGAAAGTGTTTTCTGAAAAGCTGTCTGAGACTGAAGTTCGGCGAATTTTTTTCTGTCAAGAAGATGCTCTTTCAATTCGTGTATCTCTTTTACATCATCGAATTTTAACTTCGATACTAAATTCTCTGCGAGTTTTTGTACATTCTCTTCTAATTCATTAATGCTTTTATTTATTGAACTAATTTCGTCTGTCAAAATGACATCGTACTGATTATAAAGTAATTCTATATTCGCGATTTTTTCTTTTTCCATTTTTATAAGTGTTTCATAATCCCTATCAACACTCATAAATTTCTCATTGATTGCCCTGAACACCTCATCCAATCGCACCATAATAGATTTGTCCTTCATTTCTTTGTGAAGAAATGCAAGGAAACTATCTCCTATACTCTTTTGTAGTTTGCATCCATCAAGTTCATTTATATTCTGATAACCTATTTTAAAAAATATATCTTTAGTTTTTGGGAGACCGGAAATCGTAGAGAAATTTTCTCTGAGAGTTTCAAGGACAACATCAATTCCTGCTTCACTGTCGAACTTAAGTGCCTCATCGACTTTTGATAACACAACCAGCATCCTGTTAAAGATTTGCTTATTGTATTGTGAGATAAAATTCAGAAAATCTTTATCACCTGATGACAGTCCTCGTGGTTCAACAAAGAAAACAATCAGATCTGCCCTATTCATCTCATCCAGATAGGTGTTTCTATCGAGTTTGTACAGGGAATCTATCCCTGATGTATCAACAATTTTCATTCCAACTTTTAAATTTCCTGGTAGATCGATGTTTACTTCATCAATTAAAAGTGCTAACTCATCTCTCGGTTGATAAGAGTTTCTGGAAGCGGACTGATAGAATTCATTCATAAAATCATCGAAACTTTGCCAGCGAACGGACTTTAATTCTTTCAAAAGAATCTGGATTTTTTGATTTCCCTCCTCAAGAGATTTCATAATCTCTCTTTTATTTCGTATTGCGTGCCAGATTTTTTTGTCGTCTTTCCAGAGTTGAATTATTTCATTGAGATCGAATCGTTCGGAATCGAGATTTAATATCATTTTATATGTTGCTTCGATCTCGGAGTCATCATCATAAGAATATCTTACTTTCGAAAATGTCGGAAGAAGAGATTGTTTGTAATTTGAATCGATTAGAGAGTGTAATAAGGCTGTTTTACCGACTCCCTGTGCACCAATTAATAAGATGGTGTACTCTTGCTTGATTGATTCAAATGAATCTCTTATCTCCTCGATTTTTTTTTCATTAATTTCTTCCTCTTCTCCTTCAATATTGCTGATTAATGAATCCAAAAAATCGTTAAAGTCATCTTGAAACCTTTTAACATTGTTAATCGTTTCAGACAAGATGTTCACCAAATAATTCTCCCTTAGAAATATTATGTCGATAAAACGCTGTTCCTGAAAAGCTTTGGTATATCGCTTATTTTTCTTTTAATCCTTTCGAGCCTATCCAGACTATCTTTCAACACTTCAAGTGTCTTTCTCTCATTGTCAATTTCAATTTTGATTTTTTCTCGCTCCTCGATTATGTTCTTTTTTTGTAATGTATACAAGCGACTTATAGACTCGGTAAAGTTGGAATTGAATGTGTCAATCTGTTTTTGTATATCGCTGATGGCTTTTGCATTTGCCGTACCGAATTCGGATTTTGCCTTAACAAACTTCTCCGTGCTATTTTTGAATAGGTTCAGCAATGATGTAATTTTTCGTTTTTTAATGAGGTGAATTTCCCTTCTGATTGCATCAAGTGAACTGTCTAAGTTGCTCGAGTTTGGAATTTCTATCGAGATATCATTAAATCCACCTATAGAATTTCTCTCATCCAGCTTTGTCTTGAGTACCTGAATATCCTTCAGGAAAGAAGCCTGAATGGAGTCGATTAATTTCGCAGAAGTAGTGGAATAGTCTTTTAAATCGTCCAGAGTCTCCGTGTTATCTAAAAGTCTTGCCAATTCCCTTAACTCTCTGATGAGTGAATTGGACATTTCCGCTAATCCTGATTTTAAAAGTTGTGATGCACTTTCACCGACCGCATCGAGATTTTGTTCCTTTTCATCGAATGTGAGTATGGTTTTTTCATTCTCAGCAATTGTCTCTTTTTGATTGGCAATTTTCCCTAATAATAAAGTTATTAATGTTTCGCTAAAAGTTTTTAATCGTTCGTAAATTTCCTCAATTTTAAATTTATATAGATGAGAAGAAAGGGATTTGAGATAATTAAGTAGTAACTCCATATCACCTCGGTTGGAGACACCAATCCTGGTAGAGATAAAAAACATTTTTGCGTTATCCATACGAAAATATTTTTTAATGGAATCACGAATGGAACTTCGCTGATTTTCGAGATTTACTTGTGACATTAGGTCGATGAAATTTATAATAAAAATCGGTGTAATATCATCACGATTTTCTTCGTCTATGGATTTTCTGAGTTGAATTATTTTGTTTATAAAAACCACATCCGAGTCCGTGAGAATTTTGTTGATGGGAATGAAGAATAAAAGGATGTCGGAATTCTTGAGACCGTAGACAACTTTTTCGGTATGATGATAGATGGTGGAATCGTATCCTGGAGTATCTATAAAATCGAGTTCAGAAAAGAGGTCCATAGGATAGCCGATGATAATTCCTTCGATTTTTCTCATCTCGTTATGATTTGCTTTATAATTCGATGCGAATTCCTGAAAGGTTTTTCGGTCAATCATATTTTCAAGATCATACTTTTTGTTTAAGTCTTCATCAGGTGTTATCGAGAAAGTTATCGATTTTAAAGTAGGTACCGAATCTTTTGATGAAAGGAGATCGTTCAAGAGTTGTTTTGCATCTTGTAATGCGATTCGTTTTTCTTCTTCGATGAGGATTATATCTTTTATCTTTTCTTTATTGAGAAAGGATTTGCAGGCAGTTATTTCTTCTTCGTTGATGATTCTTTTATCTTTTTTCTCCTCAGCGATTTTGAAAACGACACTTTTATACGGAACAAATCTCGCTTTTTTCTTATCACTATAAGTGAGGATATAATTTGTCGCAGTCGAAGGAGCAAGAGATACAGGAATAAATTGTTCTTTAAGAATTGTGTTAATGAAACTCGTTTTACCCGTAGAAAAGCGTCCTAATAGGCAAACTCTGTTTTTTAACTTTGAGTATGAATTA
>CAZYWQ010000388.1:0-3441 GCA_964651675.1 uncultured Candidatus Sumerlaeota bacterium
CCTTGTAACTGCTTCCATTGCTTCATAGTCTTGTACATCAAAGTCATTAAAGAGAGGATATAAAACATTCCCGCCACTATCTCTATATAGCGTCATTAATACAGGTATGTCGTCTTCATCCCAGTACACAGGAGTCATTTTCAAAACATCGTCGTTAGGATTAGAATTCCCTCTATAATCAACTCGTAAAAATAGAATGTTTCCTGCGCCAAATAAAAGCCCCATTGATAATAAGATTATCATTATTATCATAAAGAATATAATTTTCTTTTTCATTAGTAAAGCTCCTTTAAAAATGCAAAAATTTAATCAATAGATTTCTATTCTTTATTTTGTTCGATTTCTTGTTTCTCAATAATGCCAATGACTTTCTTTTTGAATTCTTCGAGATTGATAGCTGTTGAATAATATTTCATTTTAACAGATTCGCTTTTCTCCGCATTCTCAAGAATCTCTACAATCTTCTTTGCTGTAAATTCCTCTGGAGCTCTTCCCATCATACTCCAGTTTATTTGAACAGCTTTTTCCTCTCCTGTTTTTTTATCTGTTATTATTGAGTATTTTCCTTGATATAAACCTATGATAATAGGAGTTGTTATTAATCCAGACTCTTTATATTTCTCTGGGATGGGTTGAGTGATTGGTTTATGGTCTTCTAAAAATAACATTACTTTTTCGCCTTCATAGAAGAATGCCTGACCGGGAATATATTGAGTTATGGGAACAGGTTCTTTCATAGCTCCACCCAATAATGTGACTTTAAATTCTTCTCCTTTGTTACCTTTTAAATATTCAGTTGACTTGATTGTGACTGTAGTTTCGATTCTTCCTGAAACCCACTTCGTCTCTTTCTTTACACATTCTCCTACGACTATTGTACTGGCAACCTTGACCTTTTCTTCTAATCCAACTTTTTTAAGAATGGTCGCATCTAAAGAAATAATTATTAGAAAACAAATTATTACTATTAATAATATTCTTATTTTTTTGATCATCTTAGATTACTCCCTGCTTCATTTGAAATTTTTCTCATTTATTTTTAACAAAAATATAACTTACCTCTATTGCTTTTAATATTCTATCACTTTTTTATAAAAATAACAACAAAAACATTTTTTTAGTAATTTTATATACTCGGTCGCAGCCTCAAGAGAGCTGGACCATCAAATCCAAAAGTCTGAAATCGATATATATTTCCGTCACTTATTGTGCCATTTGTAGGATCATAGGGAACTAAAAAGGAAAGTGGATGTTTATCAGGAGGATAACCACCTGGATTTCCGCTTGCAAAAACTCCCATTGAACCGTCTGGTCCAAATGAAACAAGTACCCATCCACCACCGTGTGATTCTGGTCTGTAATTATCTTTCATATGCTCAGGATCCCAATAGTCAAATATGTTGTAGGGCCATATAAGCATTGAATTAAAAATATCAATGGGTAAACTTGTAATATAGGCAACTGGTGTAGTCAATACTTTCATTTCTTCTACTTTGGTTATCAATGGTGGAATAGCATTATCAAAATCCCGACGGACAATATAACCATTCCAGTCTACACCGTATGCTTCCAATGCGGTTGTTTGTGTACGCATATCAGCTTTTACTCGCGAAACTTTTGCTCTTGTTTGAGCTTCTAAAAAGTTTGGGACTGCTATGAGTGCCAATATGGCTATAATAGCAACAACAATCAATAGTTCTATAAGTGTGAAACCTGTGAAATATTTATTAGTTTTTACGACCAAATTTATGCACCTTTATCTTATGTTGTCTGTATTATATCTTATCGAAATAAAAAATACTTCCTATAACATAGAATTTCACCTCTTAATAATGGTAAATTGTATAGTATTTGATAATGTATGATGTCAACATTTTTTAAACAGTTTGCTTTTAATATTAATAGATGTTATTCTCTCAAGAAAAGAATTTTAATCTTGTCTTGTCATTCCCAACTTGATTGGGAATCCAGATTCATATGTGATTGTGTTTAAATAATACTTTTATTTACTTTCGACCTCAATCAATATAATATGGATAAAGTTAATCGAAATAATAATGGTCTATAATATTAGATGTCATATCATTGATTTTTGTTACAAAATTTTTTATAAAAAAAATACTGCTTACTTTATCTTAAACGAAATTAAAAATAAGCAGTATTTATTGTTGAACTAATTCTTATATAAAATTAATGAACGGATGAAAGAACACTAAAGGCATAGCTACCATTACCCGCAGGCGAACCACCCACTCTAAATATGTCCCCCATACTTATTGTTCCATTTGTTGGATCATAGATAATTCTCCATAAGATTTCTTCGCCTATGGCAGGATCTGGATTGGATAATATTTCGCTTCCAAGAGTATGATAAGCTTGGTCTGGTCCTGCACTGAAAATGACCCACCACTTTGTAGAATCAGATGTTGGATCTTCAGCGACAGTTCCTACTGTACCGTATTCATCTCTGGCACTGTACTTGATATATTTTGACATTGGATCAGTTTCAGCATTGTAATGCCAGGAACCCGGATCGTCCATATTACTTGCGGTAATACCCGAGATTCGTCTGGAAGGAATAGTAGGAACAAATGGATCGGGTAATAATCCACTTGTAATAAAAGCAGTTGGTGTGGATAAGCGTTCTAATACAGGTTCTTCATCTGCTCCATCTCTTCTACCTGGTAAGTGATAAAAATTTCCTCTTGGTGCATGGTTCCAATCAACCGTATACGCTTCTATTGCTGTTGCAAGACTTCTCATATCAGCTTTTGCCCTTGAAACCTTTGATCTTGTTTGTGCTTCTAAAAAATTCGGTACTGCTATTGCCGCCAAAATTGCTATAATCGCCACAACGATTAACAATTCAATAAGCGTAAATCCTTTGCTTTTCATATTATTGTCATCTCCTTTCCGTTTATTATTATATTTTGTTCTTTAATTTTTTATATTGCACTCATTAATAATAAATCATCTTATATTAACAGACGAAACTAAAGAGTCAAGCTTTTAATTAAAGTTAACCAAAATCTAACAATTCGAAAAAAAATTGACTGTAGTATGCAGTTTAGTATAAGTTGCCGAAGTTAAATATTCTTTTGTTAACTGATGGAAGATTTCGTAAAAATAAATATTTTTATCTGTAAATTCAAAAATGAAATTTAATGACATTTTAAATCATAATTCGGCTAAGTCTCTTTTATCTAATACTTTAAATCTATCGCGGCAACCTCAATCATTCCTTATTTCTGGCAAAAAGGGAGTCGGAAAGACTACTGTCGCACTTGCAATCGGTCGGATTTTTAACTGTACTGCTGACGATAAACCTAATTGCGATAAATGTCCTAATTGTATCAGGATTCTTAATAATAATCATCCGGATATTGAAATTATCCAGAAAATTCCCTATAAACAGTTCATAAATATAGACCAAATTAGAGA
>CAZYWQ010000389.1:0-3406 GCA_964651675.1 uncultured Candidatus Sumerlaeota bacterium
ATCTGCGCCAACAACACCAATGTCATCTAAATAAATGTCGATATTACCACCTTTGGCGACGCCTAACCAGCCATCTCCAGCGTGATAGTAGAATCTCATATGACTTACATTACTAATATCACCAGCACTAGTCAAATCCCAGCTATGCTGTGTCCAAAGCATCGGTGCAACTCCAACCGTTCCACAATTCCAATTCCCAAGGTCTGTTGATGTGGGATACGGATGTTGAAGGTTTGGTTGAATTGTCCAGCCACTCTTTAATCCTGTAAGGTCAAAGAACATCCAAACACTAAGATCCGTTCCACCTGTCCAATCATTTTGCCCACTTGGGATAACCATTTCATATGTTGGGTAATCACCAGATGGATCTGCTGGTAATATATATCTCAACAATAGCGAAGATGAACCACCATGAGCGTATGTTGAGCTTTGTGAATGGGTTTGAGTTCCTTCTCCTCCTCCGCCAATCCACATCCCAGTTATAGGATCTCCTGACTCCATATCGAAGAGGTCATTATCTGTCTCTTCGGTTACTCCAATAACAGAAATATCATCTAAATAAATATCCACATTACCACCTATTGCTAATGAATCCCAGCCATCTCCATCATGAAAAGTAAATCTTAGATATTCAACATTACTAATATCACCAGCACCTGTTGCATCCCAGGTATGCTCTGTCCAGGTCGTTGCTGCAACACCACCAGGATCAGAATTCCAATTTCCAAGACTGGTTGTTGTTGGATATGGATTAACTAATATAGGCTCAATTGTCCAATTATACTTTGTCCCTGTTAGGTCAAAATACATCCATACACTTAATCCTGTTCCACCTGTCCAGTCATTTTTACCGGCGGGTACCTGAGCCTCAATTGTTGGCCAATTACCACCAGGAGTCCCTGGTAATGTGTACCTCCACATCAATGATGCTGCACCATTATGATAAACTGATGTACTTTGAGAATGGCTTTGGGAACCTAATCCAGCTCCGGCAATCCATGTACCTGATATCGGATCATAACCCTCCATATTGTACACTTCCATATCAGCAAACGCACCAATACAAATCACACAAAACATAGCCAATAGGCAAAGAAGTCTGCCTTTTTTTAGCTTTGTTTTCATAATATTATACCTCCTTCCTGAATCAAGTTCAGGACAAGTTTTGTAACACGAGATTCCTGAATCTCTCAGGAATAAATATATCTCGTGAATACATTGTAATTTAAATATTATCTCACAAACTTTTCTTTAAAAAGAAGAAAGTTCGGATCTGATAGGCTTATAAATCGACTACTCCTATCAAGTTATCATTTGGTTTTTTCTTTCTCTACCTCCTTTCTAAAATGATATTTAAAATAATAAATTCAATTCAGATAACAACAAACTCAATTTCTCTGACTAAATACTCTTCTATCAGTAAATATCCCATACCTCATCAGACACAGAAGCAGGTACTGTTGCACCATAAACTCCTATATCATCCAAATAAATGTCTACATTACCTGATTTTGCCACTGATTCCCAACCATCACCTGCGTGATAATAAAACCTTATTTGAGTCACTTCGCTAATATCACTCAGACTCGCAAGACTCCAACTATGATTAATCCAGGTTGCAGGTGGAACACCACCACCTCCAGTATTCCAATTCCCAAGCTCGTGTATCGTCGGATATGGATGACAAACTACAGGTTGTATTGTCCAATCAGTTTTCAAACCTGTTAAATCAAAATACATCCAAACATTCAAATCAGTTCCTCCAGTCCAATCGCTCTTTATACTTGGAACATCCATCTCGATATTTGGATAATTACCCATTGGCGTTCCTGGCAATTCATATCTCCACATCACAGAAGCAGAGCCATTGTGGTATATGGATGTACTCTGTGAATGACTTTGTGTTCCCTGATCTCCAGCAACCCACATATTTGTTACAGGATCGCCATCTTCCATATCAAAGAGAATAAAATCAGGAGGAGCAGGTAAATCTATACCAACCACAGATATATCATCTAAATAAATATCCACGTTACCAGATTTCGCAAGAGCAGCCCAGCCATCCCCGCCATGATAACAGAATCTTACATATTGCACATAGCTAATATCTAAACTCGAGCCAATCTCCCAGTTATGCTGATACCAGGTTTCCGCCGGAACTCCCGTTACTCCAGAATCCCAATTCCCCAGACTGGTAAGTGTTGGATAGGGATGTACTAATACAGGTTCAATAGTCCAGGAAGTCTTTGTGTCTGTTAAGTCAAAATACATCCACACACCTAAATCCGAGGCTCCAGTCCAATCATCAAACGGTTCGGGAACAGTAACTTCTATGTTGGGCCAATCATTACTCGGATCAACAGGTAACTCATATCTCCATTTTAAAGATCCTCCACCATTATGATAAATCGTTGTGTCCTGTGAGTGATATTGTGTTCCTTCACCATCACCCGCAATCCACATATTTGTTACAGGGTCATAACCATCCATATTAAAGATCACAATATCCGCAAAAACACCAATACTAATGATACAAAAAATAGCCATTAATAAAAATAACCACTCTTTTTTAAATTTGGTTTTCATATTATTTGCCTCCTTATTTATTTTGTACCACGAGATTTATCTCGTGCGTAACCAGCGACATAAATGTCGCATTATATTTATTAACTACTTATAAAAACATCCTTAATTGTGCCTTCAGCATTTTCGTATGCCCAAAAAAGGTGCATATAGTAGTCTTTTCCTGATGACTTCCTTAAAAACCAGTTTTCTTGTAATTGC
The DNA here is from genome assembly GCA_964651675.1 of uncultured Candidatus Sumerlaeota bacterium. Classification (GTDB taxonomy): domain Bacteria; phylum Sumerlaeota; class CAZYWQ01; order CAZYWQ01; family CAZYWQ01; genus CAZYWQ01. The sequence continues at coordinate 2,785 of CAZYWQ010000389.1, forward strand.
CCTCCTTTCTCATCTGAGATTATTATCGCTACAATTTCTTTATCTTTACTCGGAGTAATACCAACAATATATTGGTATGGTTTCCCAAGAGTCGCCTGCATAAAGGGAACCCAGGCATCACTAATATAGATTCCAATCCATCCTTTTTTATCCTGACCAATCGATATTTCTTCATTATTATCAGTTAAAAGTGTTAAACGAGGATCCCCGGAATGAGCTGTCAAAGTAAAACTGAAAACTAAGGGAGTTGATAGCAATTTCCCAAATTTTATTCCCTGCATATTTTTATTTGTCTTTTTAACACTTAGCTGATGATTGCTATCAACTTTTACATCTGAACCAAGTGCATTATCCCATCCCCGAAAATCTTTCGTAAAGGCAAGATTAATAAGATCTTCTTTTGTAGAACTTTCTTTGATTGATTTAAGCATCTTGAAAGATTGTTGGGCAGTATTTATTATCAAATTAGCTTCAGTTGACGCAACATCGGAATGATTGCTCAAATACGACCAGAGAGCTTCTTCTTCTCCTTGTTTTACCCATATACCATTTGATTTTCTATAATTACTAAGCGCATTCTGAATTACTTTTTCCTGTAACATCGATTTCTGCCCAGGAGGTG
>CAZYWQ010000390.1:0-3397 GCA_964651675.1 uncultured Candidatus Sumerlaeota bacterium
ATATATATGGGCATAAGTAACACAGTTTGTCGGAGAGCCACCTATAGCATTTTGTAAATCAATATAACCATCGCCTGTTGATACAGTAGTCCACGTATGACCACCATTATCTGAGCCTGGTGCAGGTATTATACTTGTTTCACCACCATCGCCTGCGAAATAATCTGTATTGATGTTAGAACCATAAGTTCCATTCCAGATCCAATCAGTAATCCAATTCATCCTACTGGCTTTTCCTGCACGAACATCATCGATAACGACTCCTTGTTCACCATTTCCCCAGGCTTGTGAATCAATATCATCAGCAATTGTCCAATCAACCGAACAAAATTTCCAGGAGGTTGAATCAATTGGTGTTGAGGCTTCTGTGATACCTGCCTGATCTTTAAAACCAAATTCTGTAGAGGTCATACCAGGTATGTAATAGGCATAACAAGTAGTCCGCCAGATTTCTCCATTAACTTCATCAGGATTTTGCCAAATTGTAGCATATCCTCCACCTGTTCGGTAGAAATGACAGGCTTTATTTCCGCGATGAGCACCGCTGGTTAAAATGTCTGCAGTTGTACTCGCTCCTTTTGACCAAAAATTAAAATCATCTTCGAATCCACCATTTCGCAAAGCATTTTGAAATAGTAATACGGAAGTATAACGACAAAGGACATAAAGGCTAACTGTATTTAGGTTTTCATATCCGTTGTTATAACCGGGCCAATCATAAAATACTCTTCCTCCATCATAGCTTGGATAACCAGAAGTGTTTTTATTACCATAAGGATCATTGAAAACGAGTGTATGTTGTGCCTTAAAATAGCCAATACAAGTTGTATAGTGCCCAGAAGTTGTTATTAATGAGAGTATAATAAATGGATTATCGTAATTAATCTCTGATTTAGTTTCAGCCCAGGTGGGACTTGTATCTCTTGCTGAATAGGGACCATGATTATTGATGTAGCGTGTCATCCATATTGAGTTATGTTCGGAACCTCTTGGTGGTGTGCCATACCATTGTGTATCCTGGCAAGTATACCCATATCCTCCATAAGCCGGATTGTAATTCGGATCATTTGTATAAATATCATAGTCATATCCATTATAAGAATAAATGCTTGATATATACCATCCATAATTACTTGTGTGAGAATAGGGCCAGGAGCAAGTAATTGGATGAGCAGAAAGTATGTCATAGTATTGAATAGCTTGCATAGAAGCAGTGGCTCCACAGGCAGCATTACCATTGAAGGAATCAGGTGTGTCATATACTTGATGAACTACAGGAACTCCTACGAGTTCGATAGTTGAACCATTATCTACAACATATTCAGCCTGAGATTCCCGAGTTCGCCATTCTTTCATAATTGCCTTTAAGGGAGAGGTTGGAATTTCATATTCGATTTTTAGACTATCTTTTTGATAAGAGGCGTATAATAAATTTCCTTTTTGTAAGATTACAATGTTTTCAGGTGATATGGAGGCTTCGATATTGCCTTCGAATGATGAAATTGGTTTTTGTTCTTTGTTTATAGTTTCAGCAATTATTATTTCACTCTTTTTGACTTCAAAATTTTCGATTTCTTTTCTAAGAAAGGCAATTGTTGAGTTATCTAACCAGTTTGCAGATTGACCGTTTCCTAAATTTGTCATTTCACCATTGTCTATGTTTACGAAAATTATTTCTCCTGTTATAGAACTGGCAAGAATCTTGTCGCCTTTTGGAGAAAATTTAGGTAAAAAACAAGGAATGGAGTTGGTTGAAATCTTTTTTGTGATTTCTATCTCTTTCTGGATAATCGAGAAAATAATGATGTTGCCAATATCATCGCAGTATGCTATTTTACTCCCATCAGGTGAAAAAGCTAAAAGATTTATATCGTTTTCCACATTGATGGAAGTTAATTTGCTTAAATCAGGATTAAGAATAGTGAGTTCATTCCCCGATGTATAAGCAATTTTGCCATCATTAGATACAGTGGGAGTTCCTGTTAGTAAATTCCATTTGCTTAATTGAATAAGTTCGTCTGATTTGATGTTGTAGAGCATAGGAGCTTGTAAGAGGTGATTGTTTTTAACTTGAAAACCTTTGAAACAAACATATTTATTGTTAGGTGAGATAGTTACATAATAACCAGCATTGATAGTATCAGTAATATTCTGATTCTGACCTGCTTCCGTATTAATCAGTATCAGACCTTGATGAGAAGCTTTTGTTAAAAGAATATAATTGCCATCATCTGATACTGAAACAGGAATAATTTCTTCACTTGAATAATCTTCAACAGCGAAGATAATTGAGATGATAAATAAAATAGAAAATGAGAGAATGATTATCTTGTAAATGTCTTTTACATTTTTCATAATTTGTTTTACCTTTCTTTTAGTTGTATACACTTTTTGTGAATGAATTGAGATAGGATAATTTTACTAAAACATTGTGTGAAGTAATTTATTTTGGATAACCAAAACATTTTTATATAAAGAAAATTTGTATTTTAGATTTTTTATCGGATGTGATTATATATAGTCAAGTTTTTTATCTTATTGGAGTAAATCCTTGATGAGTACAAAATAATTTAACCATGAATTGCACAAATTATCACGAATAATAATTAGTATATGTTTGAGAGATAAGTGGTTAATAAAATATTCTGTTTTATCCTGTTATATACTGTCCAAAATGCTTCCTATGATTTAAAGTAACTGAAAAGCTAAAATATTAGCCACGAGACTACGAAAAATCACACGAAACATTTCAAAGATTCCTGCATTAAGAGTAAATAAGGTGTGTAACTCAAATACTTCAAAGATTTATATTTTTAAAATTATATCCCATTGCTTCCTTTAAATTCGATTAAAAATATTATTAAAAAAATAGAGTTGAATTATAATAAACAGTAGATAAAAACTTGACTAACAAAAATATAATTTATATAAAGTGTTGGTGAAAATATTCCTGCAAAGAATGATCAACGATGTCTGTATTTAAAAAACTATGTATCATACTGAAAAGAAGAAGATCAAAAGCTGAAAGGTAAAGGATTGTTATAAAGCAATTTTGTGGTCTACAGGAATTATATAGAAACTATATATACATGGTTGGGCAGCCAAGACACTCAGAAAGGAATTACCTATGTGTTGGTTCTTCATATACAGCGCTTGCTCTTGCCTGTTTCTCTATGTTTGTGGAAAGGTATTATCGCCACACTGGTTCTGGAACGTGGTCTTTGCTCTTCTGGCGTCAGGTACTCTCACCTACTCCATGCACAGAGTCCTACGTGCGAGATTGTGTCTCTCCCGTTTGCGTAAGGGTTTCATGAGCAAAAAGAATGCTAAGGAACTCAGGTCCATAGTCGAGGCGGCTTTTGGCAAGATGCCAAACCCGACCGACCCAACAGACGCA
>CAZYWQ010000391.1:0-3382 GCA_964651675.1 uncultured Candidatus Sumerlaeota bacterium
CAGCATCAGCGGGAAAATCCATACTGGAAGAAGCCGAAATGACCAATCAACAACTGATGTAAGATTATACATTCGAGAGGAATGCTTATACTTTATCGAAACTGTCACAACATTGATTGAAGCAATTATCAAACTTGCTCAAAAGCATCTTGAAACCGTTATTCCTGGATTTACTCATTATCAACCTGCCACAGTTACATCATTTGGACATTTACTCATTTCTTATGCACAGGCATTGATTAGAGACATAGCAAGATTCCAAGAAACATACAATGTAATAAATCAAAACCCATTAGGAGCAGCCGCTTCTTATGGCACATCCTGGAACATCGACAGAAAATTTACAACACAACTATTAGGATTCGATTCGATTCAGGAAAACACAGTTGATTGCACCACCAACAGATGGGAAAGTGAGGCACAGCTTGCTTCATCGATAGTATTTCTGATGAATCATCTTTCTATAATCTCACAAGATTTAATATTTTTATCTTCACCCAACATCAACATTATAAAAATAAATGATGCGTATGTCACAGGTTCCTCAATTATGCCACAGAAACGGAATCCAGACTTTGCCGAAGTAACAAAAGCCAAAGCATCCTTATCTTATGGAATTTTAATGTCATTGATCAGCATTCCGAAAGGCGTTATTTCTGGATACAATCGTGACTATCAGTGGACAAAATATTTAATTATGGATATTGTTAGAGAATGCAAAGATTCTCCGGAAATTTTTAAAGGTGTATTTTCAACAATAAAAATAAATAAACAAAGTGCATTCAAACAAACGATGGTTGGTTTTATGAACGCAGTAGAGATTGCTGATTTCATTGCACAAAAAACAAAAACATCCTTTAGAGACAGTTATAATGCAGTTTCTCTTGCCGTAAAATATTCGGATGCCATTGGTCAATTAACCGCTGAAATACTCGATAAAGCCTTAAAAGAAAGTGGAATCAGAAATATTATTTCTGAAAATGACTGGAATAGACTCAACAATCCATTAGAAATTTTATTGCGAAAGAAACACATCGGCGCAACCGCTCCTGAAACCGTTAAAAAGAATCTTGTAAATCTTCAAAAATCCATAAGTGATATGAAAAAATGGCATCGAGTAAAGAAAAATAAAATTATAATCGCTTATAAAAAATGCAAACAGTATAAAGTTTAGGAGACTCAGCTAATTAATCCGAAAGATATTAATAAAATTATTCCTATATTGCGAAATGAAGTAAAAAAATTCCGTCTACCAATTGTCTCAGAAGTTGCAAACAAAAAGCGGAATCCCTTTCACATTTTAATATCTTGCATATTGAGTCTCAGAACAAAAGATGAAGTCACAGCAGAAGCTTCCAAGAGACTCTTTGCATTAGCAAACTCCCCTGAGGAAATTATTCTGTTATCCAAAAAGAAAATCGCAAAAACCATTTATCCTGTCGGTTTTTACAATAGTAAAGCTGACAATATCCTTGATATTTCCAAAACATTAATCGAAAAATACAAATCAAAGGTTCCTGACACAATCGATGAATTATTAAAATTGAAAGGTGTTGGAAGAAAGACTGCGAATCTCGTAGTTACTGTTGGATATAAAAAGCCCGGAATATGCGTAGATACTCATGTTCACAGAATCTCGAACAGACTCGGATATGTAAAAACAAAAACACCTGAACAAACAGAATTCGCATTAAGAAAAAAATTACCTGAAAAATATTGGATAGAATACAATGATTTATTAGTTGCTTATGGACAAAACCTCTGTAAGCCAATCTCACCACATTGCTCGATATGCAAAATCAATAAGTACTGTGACAAAGTTAATGTGACAAAAAGCAGATAAGATTTTTAGTTCTCGGATAACTTCATTGCAATTTTTTTCAATCCTCGAATATCAAGTTTCCCAGAACCAAGAAGAGGCATCTCATCAATCTTGATATAATTTTCAGGTTTAGGTTTCCAGAGATTAGGTAAAGAACTATTCTCCATAATTTCCCTCAATCCAGCCTCTGATACAGCCTTCTCGGTATATAACACAACCAGTTTCTCTCCCCTTTTATCATCCGAAACTGATGTAACAGCAAGAACCTGCTCATTCGTATCAAGAGCCTGTAAAAATTCCTCCTCGACCGCAAGATGTGGAACCATCTCACCACCAATCTTACTGAATCGCGTAAGCCGATCTGTAATAGTCACAAAACCATCTCCATCCATCTTCGCAATATCACCTGTATTATACCATCCATCCTTCAAAACCTCTGTTGTCTTTTCAGGTTGATTCAAATAACCTAACATCACATTTGGTCCCTTGACCATAAGCAATCCAGTTTCTCCAACAGGAAGTAATTCGCCTGTATTAGAATCGACCACTTTAACCGTGACTCCTGGAACAGGATGTCCAACGCTATTGATCTTTGTTCCAACCTGATACACGCCATCAATTTCGACATCCGGAATATTGAACGAAACTATAGGAGAAAGCTCTGTCGCACCATAACCTTCCAATGGTAATATTCCAAATTTATTCTTGAATGAATCAGCAATTCTTCTTTTTAATTTTTCTGCGCCAACTACAACCCATTGCAAAGTGGTAAAATCTTCTTTTGTTGCCTTACGAATATATGAAAGTAAAAAAGTTGGTGTTGCCAATAAAATCGTCGATTTATTCTCTCTTACAACAGTTGCGATTTTGGCACCATCAAGAGGATTAGGATGATAACTTGCTGAGAATCCGCTTATAAGCGGTAGCCAGAGTGTTGCAGTAAATCCGAAGGAATGAAAAAATGGTAATGCAGCACAAATATTATCATTTACTGTTGGATGCATCAGCATCCGCAGTCCTTCAATGTTCGATATAATATTGTGATGACTGAGCATCACACCTTTCGGCTCTCCAGTTGTTCCCGAAGAGAAAATAACAGTTGCGAGATTATCCGCAGAAAAATTCAGACTATGTGTCAAGATTGAATTAGGAATAAAAAGTGCTTTTAAGAACGCAATCATCTTAGAAACCATTTTTATCTGAGGAATAATATCCTCTAAAAAAATTGTCTCTTCGGGAAGATTGATTCCCTGCAACTTCTCTAAAAATTTGTGCGATGAAATAATGGTTTTAATATCGCATTGTTTAATTGCGGAAGAAAGAGACTGTTGCGATGAAGTAAAATTCAAATTTACAGGAACTTTCCCAAGCATCGTAATAGCAATATTGGTCAAGGCTGCACCTACAGATGCGGGCAATAATATCCCAACCATTTTATCATCTTTAGCTACCTCTTTGATCTCCTTCGAAAGTGCAATCGAAGCAATAAGTGTCTTCCCATAAGTTAGCTTTTTACCTGTCGTATCTGAAATAGCCTTCCTGAACCAAGTTTTCCGTGCC
>CAZYWQ010000392.1:0-3380 GCA_964651675.1 uncultured Candidatus Sumerlaeota bacterium
GGATAAAAATCAGCATATTGTTTTTTATCCTATTTTTAGGTATTATCTACATAAATCATAAACACAGAATTAGTAATCAAAGGATTAATGACATAATTACCATCAGAGAAAAGCTTTTTCCTATGCCGATGTTGGATTACCTACAGAAGCATAATAAATTAGCGAAAATCACTGGGGAAGCAAATAAAGTCTATAATGTTAATACTCAGTTGTTTGCAATAGATGAGCAATTGAAATTGTGGACTGGATTTTTTGGAAGTGATGAGAATAAGACAAATCAGACCTTTTCGGGTGAATTGAATATTCGTAATACAAATTTGCCAAATGTATATGTATTTAATGAGTCTGGGAATTTGATTGAATCAAGATTGGTTAAGAATGATAAAAATTTAGATAATCAATATCAAGTTTATGCGATACTTCATAAACCTTGGAATCCTGGAGAGGAAAGGGCGATTTGGGGGATAGGGAAGGACCAATCAAATCTTTTTCAGAAGTTATCTTCTAAACAGTTCTCCTTAGAGATGAGAAATAATTATATTGGCGAGGATGTTACTGTGTTTTGCTTGGTCCTTCCTTCAAATTTGGAAATAAAAAAGAGTTCTGCCAAATATACATCTTATGAGAGGGTTGGTAATCTGAATATGTATCTATGGCAGAATAATTCTCCGATAAAGGAAGGTTATATTATTAAACTCATTTTAGATCGAATTTCATAATTCTTATATAGTAAGGATAGTTTGTTATGGGTTTGAAAATGGAAAGAAATTAGTTATGCAAAAATTATTTTCCAATCATCAATTTTTATTCATTCCATTAATCTTTATACTGTTTATCTTCACAGCCGCTGCAGGAGTTATTAATGTACCAAGTGATTATCTTTCTATTCAACTGGCGATTGATGCTTCTCAGGATGGAGATGAAATTGTCGTCTCACCCGAAGCTTATACAGAAAATATTGACTTTAATGGTAAGAATATCATTTTAAGGAGTATTGATCCGAGTGAGCTGACTATTGTTGAGAGCACTATTATTGATGGTAATGAAGAAGGTTCCGTTGTAACATTCTCTGGAGCAGAAACTTCTGATTGTATCATAACTGGTTTTACGATTACAAATGGATTGGCTGAAAATGGTGGCGGTATCTCGGGTAATAGAACTCAAGCTAAAATTGAAAATAATAGGATATTATATAATAATGCAGAAAATGGTGGTGGTATTTGTGACTCTGATGGTGTCATACAAAATAATATAATTTTTGATAATTATGCTGCAGGTTATGGTGGTGGAGTTAGTTTGTGTGATGGATTTATTATTAATAACACAATTTGTTATAATTCCGCTGAATATTACGGAGGAGGTTTGTTCAATTGTAATGGAATTGTAGTAAATTGTATTTTTTGGGGAAATAGTGCTTCTGATGGCAATCAGGTTTATAATTATGGTAGTTTAATGGCAATGAATTGTTGCATTCAAAATTGGATTGATGGAGGAAAGGGTAATATTTCGTCAGATCCACGATTTGTTGATTCTAATAATGGTGATTTTCATCTTTTGTCGAATTCTTCTTGTATTGATAAGGGAAATTCGTACTACCTTGTTGGTGATTTCATTGTAGATATAGATGGAGAAGGAAGAATAGCAGCAAGTTCTGTCGATATAGGGTGTGATGAATTCAATAGTGAAATTGATAGTGATGGTGATTTCCTGGTAGATAGTCACGAAGATATTATGGGGAGTGATTCTAACAATCCTGATACAGACGGAGATGGTTTAAATGATGGTAAAGAAATCCTTAGAGGAACTAATCCACTAATTGCAGATACTCCTACGAATATTTTTATTCCGGATCAATTTGCTTCAATTCAACAAGCTATATTTCTGGCTTTTCCTTCAGAAGTCTTAACCATATCACCGGAAACTTATTATGAAAATCTTGTTTTTATAGGAAAGAACATTATTTTGCGTTCGACTAATCCGATGGATCCTTCAGTTGTTGAAAGTACAACTATTAATGGGAATCATACAGGTTCCGTAATTACATTTTATGGCACAGAATCTTCAAATTGTATCCTCTCAGGTTTAACTATCACAAATGGATTTGCTAATTTGGGAGGTGGAATAAAGGGAAATGGAACTTTAGCAACGATCCAATATAATCGTGTAGTAGAAAATAGTACCTATGGGGCTTATCCCGATGGTGATGCTGGGGGAGGTATTTATTATTGTAATGGATTGATCCATCACAATATTATCTCAAACAATTTCACGAATCTTGCAGGAGGAGGACTTGCATATTGTTATGGGGAAATTCTCAATAACTCAATATCTAATAATACAGCCTATTGGGGAGGGGGAATAATTTATTGTGATGCTATTATTCGGAATAACTTAGTATTTAATAACACAGCAGTCAGTCTTGGTGGAGGATTTGCTGGTGGTCATGCTTTTATAGAGAACAATACTATTTATGGGAATATAGCTGGGGAGATTGGCGGTGCATTTTATAACTGTGATGATTTTATTAACAATAATATTTTTTGGGCGAATTACGCTCCTGTTGGACCAGAGATTTATGCTTCCAGTCCTCCGTTTTATTGTTGTATTCAGAACTGGACAGAAGGAGGTGAGGGGAATATAATGGATAATCCACAATTAGTCAATCCAGATGATGGTGATTTTCATTTGAAGGCGATTTCACCTTGTATTGATGCAGGGTGTTATATTGATGGACTTACTCAGGATTTTGAAGGTGATTCAAGGGGAAGTAATGGAACACCAAATCCCAGGGGGGATGGTTCGGATTATGATATCGGGGCGGATGAATATGTTAGTCCAACTATGGATGTTAAAAATTGGAGTTTGTGGGATTGATCGATAAGGAAGGAGAAAGACTATGAGAAAGGTTAGGTTTTTTCTTGCGTCACAGTTTTTAGGAAGTAATTTTTTATTTTCAGTATGTTTCATCTGTTTGTTATTATGCAGTTCTATTTCTTCTGCGGATATTATTATTGTTGGACCTACGGGTGACTATCAGAATATACAGGATGCGATTGATGCTTCTCATAATGGTGATGAAATTATTGTCTCACCAAGGACTTATTTTGAGAGTATTAATTTTAATGGGAAAAATGTTGTTCTTCGTTCCGAGGACCCAACTAATCCTGATGTTGTAAATAGTACCATTATTGATGCTTACTTCACAAGTTATCCTGTTGTAACATTTGATGGTAGTGAATCTAATGAATGTGTTTTATCAGGTTTCGCTATTATTAATGGGAGTAAGGGAGGAATATCAGGTAATGAAACATTGGCAACGATTCAGTATAATAATATATATGGGAATATGAATGTTAACTTTAATAGAGGTGGGATTGGTA
>CAZYWQ010000393.1:0-2646 GCA_964651675.1 uncultured Candidatus Sumerlaeota bacterium
TCTTCTTTTAATTATACCTTACATCTATCTATATTTATATTTTGAATGCAAGATATTTATACTTTAGAAAAAATCAATTGTCTTTATTCAGTTAAGAAAAAGCAAGAATCATTTTTGAGGAAACCAGTAAAGATTCGTTCCCATCTATTTGTCAACATCAAAATAAAAATCTCTTGCTTTTTATGGAATCTAATCTGATATTTAATTCCTCATCTTATTTATCCATCGAACTTTTATAATGGGAAAATTGAAAGAAATATCTGACTTATACATAAATGACTTCGACTTCATCAAAGATTTCTATAGTCAACATTTCAAGAGAATATTTCAGTTAAGTTCACATTCTCTTTCTCAAATCACAAACAATCTCCCTGACACTCTCATAAACGAAATCAAGGAATATAATCAACGAATCGGTGCGGACGATTATACGTTAGAAAATATCTCAAAGTTAGAAAATAAAGAATGCTTAACCATTATAACAGGACAACAACCAGGATTATTCACAGGTCCACTCTACACAATATACAAAGGATTGACAACTATAAAACTCGCAAATCATTTATCAGAATTATACAAAAGAACCATCGTGCCGATATTTTGGGTTGCCTCAGAAGACCACGATTTTGAGGAAGTAAATAAAATCAGATGGATAACAAAAGATAATGAATTAAAAGATTTTACTTTCACACCTAATGATTATCAAAATGGATTACCCAATTATAAAATTTCAACAAATGGTAATTTAAATAAATGGTTTGATGAAATAATCTCTACTTCGTATCCTACTGAATATACAGATGATATATTAGGTATCTTAAGAAATAACTTGAAGTATTCTTTGACAATAGATGAGTATTTTTGCCGATTATTAGCAAAGATTTTTCAGGGATTCGGAATTGTATTTCTCCCCTCTCATCTATCTAATATCAGAAAACTATCACTCCCTATTTTCCAAAAAGAAATTGAAAATCCTCTTTCTTCTACAAGACTAATAATGAAAACAGCTAACACATTACACAACCTTGGATTGAAACCAACATTAAAACGAAAAGGAAATGAAATAAATTTCTTTCTTATCCAAAATAACATTAGGCGAAAAGTTACATACAGTTCAAATCGATTTGAAATTGAAGGGACCAAACAGATCTTTCAGAAAAATGAGTTGTTAAAAATACTGAATGATTCTCCAGATAATTTTAGTCCCAATGTCATTCTCAGACCGATAATTCAAGAACACATATTCCCCAATATCGCCTATATAGCTGGTCCAGGTGAGATTAGTTACTTTGCTCAGTTAAAAGAAGTATTCAAACTTTTCGATGTAAGATTTGCTATCATCTATCCAAGAAACAGAGTTGTAATCGTAGAACCATCCTTATCTCAAATATTCGAAAAATACAATTTCGAATTAGAAAAAATCATAGATTCACCTAAATCGCTAACTAAAATAATGATGAAAAAAAATGTTCCCACAAAAGACCTAAAAGTCCTGGAGCTATCTAAACAAAAGATAAATGGCATTTTAAATGATGTTAACAAGAAGGTCAGCATACCCAGTATAGAAGCTCATCTGAAGAAAATGAACGAATTTGTAGAAAAGGGATTTGAAAAAGTTTCTAATTCAATCTCAAATTACTATCAATCCGAAAATAACAATTTCTCTCGCCGAATGCAAAAAATCGAAACTTCATTATATCCCAATAAGCAACCTCAGGAAAGAGTGCTTAACATCGTACAGTTTCTGATTAAATACGGTTATGATTTTATGAAGGAACTTTATGAAACTATTGATCCACAAAAACAGGATCTAATTATTTTCGATATCAAATCCATTTTAAACAAACCTAAGAGAAAACATCCTTAATATAGAATCAAAATGTTTCAAAACATAAAAACATTGACATATACACATACAATTTCCCAATTAATAAACATAAGAAATTCATAGAGAAAATATATGAACAGCAAAGAGCGGTTTTTTAAAACAGTTACATTCAATAAACCTGATAGAATCGCAACAGACTTATGGGTATTACCTGCTGCGATAAATAAATACGGCGATAAACTCGAAAAGATTCGAGTAAAATATCCTACCGATATTGGTGGTGATGGCTTTTTAGATCCTACGGACGATTATAAGATGTATCAAGTGGGAACATATACAGACCAATGGGGAAGCACCTGGTTGAATACACATAAAGGGATACTGGGACAAGTTAGAAATTTTCCTCTTAACGATTGGAATAATCTGCAGACATATAAACCCCCTTATCACTTGATTGGAAAAGGATTTGAGAATGTCAACAAAACTTTAAAGGAAAATAACGATAAATTTATTTGGGGAAATGCTGGCACTCTTTTTCACAGAATGAACTGGTTAAGAGAAACCTCACTTATTTTAATGGATCTTATTGATGAGAAAAAAGAAATACTTACTCTTCGTGATATGGTGCATGATTACAATATGAAACACTTGAAATGTTTACTCGAACATCCCTATGATGCAATTTTCGTAGCAGATGATTGGGGTTCTCAAACACAAATTTTTATTTCACCTGATATGTGGCGAAGATTTTTTAAACCTTGCTATAAAGAGATGTTTGATTTAGTGAAAGAAAAAGGATTACTTATTCTGTTTCATAC
>CAZYWQ010000393.1:2656-3374 GCA_964651675.1 uncultured Candidatus Sumerlaeota bacterium
GTTTCATACTGATGGATATATGATCGATATAATAGAAGACCTGATAGAGATTGGTGTTAAAGCCTTAAATTGTCAGATATGGTGTATGGGAGTTGAAAAATTAAGTAAAAGATTCAGAGGACGAATATGCTTTTGGGGAGAAGTTGACAGACAGAGTATTTTACCAAATGGAACTCCCGATGAAGTTAGACAAGCAGCAAAAGAAGTTGTCGATAATTTTTTAACACCCAATGGAGGCTTTATAGGACAGGCTGAGGTCAATGAAGATGTTCCTCTTGAAAATGTCGAAGCACTCTTAAAAGCCTGGAGAGATTTTGGAAATCTTTGATAGTAGTAGTATATATAAAATTTATGATTCTCTAAAGGTGATGAAAAATGAAAAAAAATAAGAAACAAGTTTGGGGAGAAAGATTATCCGAGAAACCTAATATGCTAAGTGTTTTATACAGTGCAGGAAGAGATGTCGCATCGATTCAGCCTGCAGATGAAGTCTTGATACCTTACGATATATGGGTCAATCGCGCTCATACCTTAATGCTAAATAAACAGAAAATTATCAATGATAGCGAGTTAAGAAAAATTCTGAACGCTCTCAATTCTTTAGAAAAGGAATACAACAATAATTCGTTCAAACTTGATCCTTCAAAAGAGGATGTTCATATTAACATTGAAGATTGGCTTTCAAACAAAATTGGAAGCAGCATCAGCGGTAAAATCC
>CAZYWQ010000394.1:0-3353 GCA_964651675.1 uncultured Candidatus Sumerlaeota bacterium
AAATAGAAAGACTTTTGGTTGATTAGAAATTCTACTTATTAGTTCAAGTATTGTGAAGAAAGAGATTTAAACAGTGTTCGATTTGGTAGCTGAGAAATATGATGCTTATTATGATAACCCGATTGGTAAGAAGGTAGATGAATTAGAAAAGTTAGCGATGGATGAGATTTTAGGGGAAGGATGTGATGGTAAACTTGTGCTTGAGATTGGATCAGGTACTGGTCATTGGTCGAAGTTTTTTTCGGAGAAGGGATGCAGAGTAGTAGGCATTGATTTATCAAGAGTGATGTTAGAAGTGGCTGTGAATAAAGGAATCAAGGATACGAAGTTTTTAGTTGCTGATGCCGTACAATTGCCCTTTAAAGATGTGTCTTTTGACTGTTCTGTTGTAATAACCTCGTTGGAATTTATTGAAGATTTCAAAAAAGTTGTTGCGGAAATGAATAGATGCACAAAGAAAGATGGGAAGATCGTAATCGGAGCATTGAACAAATATTCATTTATGTCTCTAAAACGAAAAATCACTAAGAGTCCGCTTTTTTCAAAAGCTCATTTTTTTAGTTACTATGAATTGAGGAAATTGTTGAGGAGTATAGGAAATGTAAAAATTGTAAGTTCCGTTTTCTTTTTACCTTATAAAATTTTTCTTCGTTCAGCAGATATTGTAGAGAGGATTGGGAAAAACATTTTTAAAATATTTGGGAATTTCCTGATAGCGACAGTTGAAAAAAAATGATTAGAATAGATTTCAAAACTGTTTTTTGCAACTTATCAGAAAGGATAGTAAATTATGAAAGAGGGTAATATAAGAGATCATAAGGCTTTAGAGTTGGAGAGAGAAGAAATCAATCAACAGATGAGTAAAATAAAATATAAGATTATGATATTGAGTGGAAAAGGAGGGGTTGGGAAAAGCACTGTTGCCGTGAATTTGGCTTTAGGACTTGCTGCAAGTGGTAAAAAGGTCGGACTACTCGATATCGACATACATGGTCCGAGTGTACCTAAATTACTCGGTATGGAAGAGAGTGGATTTGAAACTGATGGTCAAAAAATATTGCCAATTCGATTCAATGAAAATCTGTTTGTTATGTCAATCGCATTTTTCTTACAGAAAGAAGATTCTGCAGTGATTTGGCGTGGACCTTTAAAAATGGGTGTAATAAAACAATTTCTGAAAGATGTCAACTGGGGAGAACTTGATTATTTAGTTGTTGATTCACCGCCAGGGACAGGTGATGAACCACTTTCGATTTGTCAACTCATTCAAGATGCTGCTGGGAGTATTATTGTTACTACTCCACAAGAGTTATCGATTATAGATGTGAAGAAATGTATTTCTTTTTGCAGAACTGTAAATACGAAAGTCTTAGGCGTTATCGAAAATATGAGTGGATTGATATGTCCGCATTGTAACAAGGAGATTGAGTTATTTGGTAAACACGGTGGTGAAAATATGGCTAAGGAAATGGGTGTGGATTTTCTTGGTTCTATTCCGATTGTTCCTGAAGTTGTTTCTGATTGTGATAAGGGAATTCGTAACATTTTAGATTATAAAAAAACTGAAATGGCAAAAATATTTGATGGAATTGTTAAGACAGTTTTACAGAAAGTTGAAGGTAATGCTCAGTCGAGTGATATATCCAAGAATGAAAATTTATCTAAAATGAAAAATAAGGAAAATGATATGGAGGTAAAAATAATGAGAATAGCGATACCAATTACTGATGGCAAGTTAAGTCCCCATTTTGGTCATTCGCAACATTTTGCTATAATAGAGGTTGATGAAAATGAAAAGAAAGTATTGGCAGAAGAATTTATTGATTCCCCACCTCATCAACCTGGATTATTGCCGAATTGGCTTGCGGAGAAAAAAGTAAATGTCATAATAACAGGTGGAATGGGGAAAAGAGCGCAAGATTTATTCGACCAGAAAAACATAAAAGTGGTTGTAGGGGCAAAACAGGATGTACCTCAAAAAATAGTTGCGGAATATATGAAGGGAACTTTGTTGTTGGAAGAAAATCCCTGTGACCATTAATCTCTGTGTAATGCGATCGCTACAATTTCAATAAAACTCTCACATTACGGAAGGAAGGATATGAAGAAGATAACTATTGTTTGTGATAATAATAAGCAAAATCCTAAATTGGAGACAACCTGGGGATTTGCTTGTTTTATCGAAGGTTTCGATAAACGGATTCTATTTGATACGGATTCTGAAGGAAGTGTGCTACTTGGTAATATGGAGATTTTAGGCATCGAACCTAATAGTATCGATGATGTTGTTCTATCGCATAATCATTGGGATCATACGGGCGGACTTCAGGCTTTGATCGAAAAAAATCCTGATGTATCAGTTTATCTACTTCCATCCTTTTCATCCGATATAAAATCGATAGGTAAAAAAACAATCGAAGTATCTGAATCCATCGAATTAACAAAAAATATTCTATCAACAGGGGAATTAAAGGGTGAGATGAATGAACAATCTTTGATCTTAAAGATTGAAAATGGTCTATGCGCCATTACGGGTTGTGCACATCCTGGAATCTTAGAAATTTTAGAATGGATTCAGGATAAATTCAATGAAGAGATATATATGGCATTGGGCGGATTCCATCTTTTTCGAAAAACTGATTCGCAAATAAGAGAGATTGTAAAAAGAATTAAAGAATTAGGTGTAAAAAAAGTTGGACCCTGTCATTGCACCGGTGAAAAAGCACAGATGATTTTTAAGGAAGTCTATGGGGAGAACTATATAAATATTAGTAGTGGTTCGGAGATTATAATATGATGAGTGCAATGTACTAATAAGGTCTTTATCGAATTTAAAAATCTGTATTAATTTCCCTCAGTTATAGCCTCCTTTATTATTAATCTTTAATGAAAATTACAATATTGATATAGTGGCTCATATAATACTCAAAATAATCTCGGCAGGTTGATAACTCAATTGTATTCGATAGGATTCACAATGTGCTTTTATATTCATACTTGTCAGATATTTTACAATTTTGCATAAATACTGGCTAATAATCAACAATTTTTTAGTTTGCGATAATAGTTATTTATCATTTAGTAATGAAACTTACTTTTCATAGGGTTAATAAAATGAACTACTTATATCAAGGTTGTATTGTGGCTTACCTTGTCGTAGGTGTTTTTTTGCCTTGGTATAGTTATAGCTTAAAAATAATTTATAAAATATTTGACAATAAGGTAGCAAATAGTGTTTCATAAACAACAATTAATGATTACATATTTTTTTATGCAAGGTTAATAATAAACAGATGTAAGGAATGTGGTATTATGAGTAAAAAAGGTTTTACTTTAATAGAAGTTATTATAGG
>CAZYWQ010000395.1:0-3334 GCA_964651675.1 uncultured Candidatus Sumerlaeota bacterium
GAAATAAATTATCCATTTCTCAAAAGGATGTTAAACTCATTGGACACTCTATTGAATGTAGAATTAATGCAGAAGATTCGGAAAATGGTTTCAGACCCTGTCCTGGGAGAATAGAAATTTATCATGCACCTGGTGGACCAGGAGTAAGAGTCGATAGTCATATCTATGAAGAATATGTTATTCCAGCTTACTATGATTCAATGATTAGTAAACTGATCGTAAAAGGAATCGACCGTGCCGAAGCTATAAAAATAATGCACAGAGCTCTTGATGAATATATAATTGAAGGAGTAAAAACGACTATTCCTTTTCATACGAAAATAATCGAAAACAAAGATTTCATTAAAGGAAATATAAATACAAACTTCATATCTAAAATGAAGTTATAACTATGACGATAAAATTTTAGCATTTCAAAGATTCTTAGGAGGGAAATAGAAATATGATAAAGGGAGAAGAAAAACTTGGAGATATCAAGATAAACAACGAAGTAGTCAGTACAATTGCAGGTTTAGCAGCGGTTGAAGTTCCTGGAGTAATTCTTTTAGCAGGTGGATTTTCTATTAGAGAGATGCTTGGGAAAAAAGATATCGATAAGGGTATTACCGTTCAAATTACAGATAACAGGGTTGTAATCAACATCGAAGTGAATATTGAATATGGTGCAAACATATATGATGTATCTCACAAACTTCAGAAAAAAGTGAAGGATCAGGTCGAACAAATGACAGGTCTAGTAGTTGAAGAAGTCAATGTAATGATTAGAGGAGTTATTTTTACAAGTGGTGCAAAAAATTAGAAGTGAGAGGTGAAAGAAAATGCTACTATTAAAACGCTTAATAGTTGTAATATGTTTATTAATCCTTTTTATGATTGGCTTTTATTATATTCTTCTTCCTGTACCAATTTTAGGCAACTTTGTGAAAAACGAAATTAATAAAATCGAAATCGATGAGATTGGTATGACGCTTATCTATCTGTTATTAGTATTAATGCCATTACTTGTCTTAACAGTTTATAACAGAGAGCTAAGATCAAAAGATGAATTTGTTGTTAAAGGACCTAACGGTAATATAAGCATAGCTTATGATGCTGTCTCAAGATATGTGAAAAATGTATTATATGGAATAGAAAGTGTCGAAGCCGTAAAGACCACACTGGGTCAGTCGAAAAACGGTATTATAGTTAATATCGCAATAAAGATAAAGGCTAATAGGACATTATCAGAGATAGAAAAAGATATTAGAAAAAGAGTAAAAGATGGACTATCAGTCATTCTTGGTTTAGGGAAAATCGACAAGATAAATATCAGTTTCAAAGAAATTGGTTATAAGAAAAAAACCTATGAAGAGATGATAAGAGAAGATGAGGCAAAATCAGCAAATGTCTTTGGTCCACCACAAGGTGAAAGTCCTAAGGAAAATAAAGAAGAATAAGTGCGATTGTAAGAACTGAAGGAGGAAATCAGAAATAAAAAAAATTGTTAACAGAGAAGAATTGAAAATTATTTTGGATGATTTAAAACAAAATGGGAAAAAAGTTGTCTTTACGAATGGGTGTTTCGACTTAATACATATTGGACACATCCGGTATCTTCAACAAGCAAGAACTCTTGGGGATTGCCTGATAGTTGGTATCAACAGCGATGAATCAGCAAGGGCAATAAAGGGAGAAAAAAGACCATTTTTAAAGGCTGATGAGAGAGCTCGCATTCTTGCTGCTTTTGAATGTATTGATTATGTTATTGTTTTTAATGAATTAGCATCGACCGATATTATTTCTTTTGTTAATCCTGATATTTTGGTCAAAGGTGGTGATTACGGAATCGATGGAATAGTAGGAAAAGATATTATTTTGCAAAGAGGCGGTGAGGTAAAACCTTTGAGATTGACTCAAGGTATTTCGACTACCATTATTATTAATAAAATATTAGAAATGAATAAAAAGGTGAAATAAAAAATGAGTGAGAAAGAAAAAGATAAAATCGATAAAAGCCTCGATTTTGAAATGGGCGATCAAGTCAGACACCCCAAATGGGGAATCGGAACAATAATGTTTAAAAGCGGTTCTGGTGACAAAATAAAAGTCAT
Organism: uncultured Candidatus Sumerlaeota bacterium; assembly: GCA_964651675.1. GTDB lineage: Bacteria > Sumerlaeota > CAZYWQ01 > CAZYWQ01 > CAZYWQ01 > CAZYWQ01. The sequence continues at coordinate 2,091 of CAZYWQ010000395.1, forward strand.
AGTCTTATTCCCCGAAGAAGGGCGTAAGACATTGATGTTAAAATATGCAAGATTAGAAAAATTACAATAGCCCTCATTTAAATTATATTCCTCTACTTAAGGAGTTAACTATGAGAATCACAAAAGATGAAGTTAAACACATCAGTCTACTCTCAAGGTTATTATTTACAGATGAAGAAATAGAGACATTTACAAAAGATCTGGATAGCATTCTCGAATACATTAGTAAAATAAGCGAATTGAACACAGAAAATATCGAACCAACTTCACATGTGGTTCCCTTAGAAAATGTGATGAGAGATGACATTGTAAAACCATCTCTTTCCATAGAAGAAGCATTACAAAATGCACCTGATAAAGAAAGTAATTGTTTTAAGGTGCCTAAGATACTCTAATAACAATATGGTGAGGTAATAAAAGTGGAACTATACGAACTTACTGCTCATCAGCTTCACGAACTATTGAAGAAAAAAGAGGTTTCATCACTTGAAGTAACGGAATCTGTTCTAAAGCGCATCGATGCGGTTGATAATAAAGTTCATTCCTATGTTACAGTGATGAAAGATCATGCTTTAAAACAAGCGAAAGCTGCTGATAGCGCGATTAAAAGCAATAACAATATCAAACCGTTCACAGGTATTCCGATTGCAATAAAAGATAATATGTGTATCAAAGGAATACTAACTACTTGTTCTTCAAAAATACTTCAGAATTTTGTTCCGCCCTATGATGCGACAATCGTAAAGAAACTAAAAGAAATAAATGCTGTATTTATTGGCAAAACCAATCTTGATGAGTTCGCAATGGGTTCATCAACGGAAAACTCCGGACTTTTTAACACTCTTAATCCCTGGGATTTGGAGCGAATACCTGGTGGATCAAGTGGTGGTTCAGCAGCAGCAATCGCTGCTGATACGACAATCGCAGCTCTCGGTTCCGATACAGGTGGTTCAATAAGACAACCAGCCTCTCTATGCGGAGTTGTGGGAATGAAACCAACTTATGGTCGTGTTTCAAGATATGGTCTTGTCGCTTATGCTTCTTCTTTAGACCAGATAGGTCCTTTGTGTAAAGATGTAACCGACACAGCATTATTACTTGGTGCAATTAGTGGGCAGGATGGGGATGATTCAACATCTGTGGGTTACGAAGTTCCAGATTATACAAAAGTATTGGGTAAAGAGATTAAAGGATTAAAGATTGGCTATCCGAAGGAATACTTCATCGCAGGAATAGATAAGGAG
>CAZYWQ010000396.1:0-3327 GCA_964651675.1 uncultured Candidatus Sumerlaeota bacterium
AATAGAGCTTCCTTTCCTCGCAATTTTGATAGAGATTCCCCAACACTATCTCGACAATACACACTAGGAATATAGAAATCACCATCCACTATTACAGGAAAAGGGTAGAGTGCTCCGACCTGATCAGGGTTTTTAGCAGTAGCTGTAATAATTGCTGAAGGCGATTTACTTTCGAGAAGTGAAATTAGCTTCTTATGATGTTCTGGATTGTAAAAGACAAAATTCTTTGGCATCAGTTGCTCTGCACAGATTGATCCCATCATCAAAAGGATCTTACCTTCACAATTCGAACTCTTTACTTCATCTACACTGGACACGACGTCAATACTTTCATTTACGACGCAGCCCATCGAATAAGGGCTTGTGAAGACTTCGAAATCATTATTGTCAATCCTCAAATTCGATCCATTATTGATATGATCCATGGTTATAAAAGCTGAGACATCAGTTTGGAATCCAAATGATTTAATCGTCTCATTGAAAAACTGAGTGGCCTCCCAGTTTCCAGGCGAGCCAGTTCTTCTATTAGGTTTTACACTACACAATGTGGACAAGTAGGATTCTGCCTTCTCTGCATAGTCTTTGATAATCAATATCTATTCCTCACATTGAATTCTGAGTTATCACTCGGCCTGCTAACGGTTTTGAGCTGAGCAGCTCGCCCTCAACTCCGATCGCTTACCAACTCTAGGCAAATCCGGCTGAATCTCGAGTCTGCTCCAGCGAATGGTTAGCCCGATGTGAGATGATTTTACCTAAAGTGAATCCGTGGCAAAACCGATCTTCTTCAATACCTTTTTCAACTTCTCTCGATTAAGAGGTGTATATTGTCTATTTCTTACAGTTACAGATTCATTTGTTGTTGAAATCATTCTTGTTATGAAAGGTGGTCCAACCTGCGGGGTCAATTCAGCAGCAAATCTCGCAACAAAATCTGAGAACTGTACCAATTCAATAGGATTGCCAAGATCATAGCGGATATCGCCACCAGCCGTTAGCTCGGACTCCATCGAACGAATAACAAGTTCAACAAGATCATTACGGCCATTATATAAGAACACCATTTGCTTAGGTAACGGTGAATGATTGTTTCGTGCATATTTAGGAGCTACCTGATCGTTAGTGCGAGGCCGGTCGAAACCATAAAAAATATGTGATAAAAATGGTACGCGTTTCGCATCGAACCCTGCGACGTGATATCCAACATCATCTAGATCTAATTCATGAGGTTTATATTCGTTTAACAAATATTCTTCGACAAAATCCGCTAGATTGTGAATAGTATGGGTCCCTTTAGAAATATTTCTTTCCTGGAGGTATCTACCAATTTTATTGTGGTCACGAGATCCCCATGTTGTTACACAACCAACACCATTGTAGAAATATGATTTCTTTCCTTTTTCATATTCTCGAGAATTACCAAAATCTAACATAACCGCACTATCGACAGTCATTACAATTAATCCATAAGTGGCTATAGTTAGATTTATTGTCATATACAATTTCTACCACATCGGGCTAACGGCTTTGAGCTGAGCAGCTCGCCCTCAACTCCGATCATAAACCAACTCTAGGTAAACCTGGCTGAATCTCGAGTCTGCTCCAGCGAATGGTTAGCTGGCGAAAAAATTATGCAGTAATTCAGTAATGATTTATCCATTATAGGATGCGTGGAAACGGAAAGCTTTCACTCTCTTCTAAAAGATCAATATTGTCCTGCCAAAGATCAATTACTCTAAACATGAATAACCAAGGCTGGATTCTTAATGCGGGTTCTCCGCCCCAATCAACAAGCTCAACCGGAATCGTAAAGCTATGGTGGAGAATGTAATCGGGCAAATTCTTACTGCCATGTTCACGTTGTTTCGGAAGCCCTTGGTGTAATACTCCATCTCGGACAACAGTCCAAAACGATTTGGCAGTCTCTTCCGTAGTACAAAAATCCTCGGAAAACTGCCGTATAAGCGAAGGCCTATCGGCCTTAATGCCAGATTTTTTAATAATGGATTTTGCATATCTCTCGTAGAGAAAACAACAGGTGGCTAGAGCAATAAAACCACCATCACCATTGGGAATGGCTTGTAGTTTTTCTAAAGGATTTACAAACCATCTTTCAAATAAATCTTGTGATTCGCTCATCTATACTTCCATTCCATAAATTCAAACTTACGCTTCCGCCAGCTAACGGCTTTGAGCTGAGCAGCTCGCTTTCATCCACGATCATAACTCAACTCTAGGCAAATCCGACTGAATCTCGAGTCTGCTCCAGCGAATGGTTATGCAGCATTGATTCACTCCATATCCTCTGGGATAAGGGAATGCATATATGCATGGTATGAGGTTCCGTGAATAAGCAGTCGATTCCGCAATAGCCCCTCTCTACGAGCTCCAAGTTTCTCGGCAACTCGAAGACTTGGTTTGTTATCTTCTTGTACAACAATCTCAATCCGACGAAGTGCCAGTTTCTCGAAGCCATAGTCAATCGCCAGTTTAGCTGCTTTTGTTATGATTCCTTGCCCGCTTCGACTACTTCTCACCCAGTAGAACAGATTCGCCATCTGATTGAAGCGATTGACATGATTTAACTGGACCACTCCTAAGAGCTGATTTGTTGTTACATCGATAACGTAGAATCCATAGGTCTGATCCAAATCCCACTCAGTGTGAAACTGCTTCGCTATCTTCTCGACCTCCTTAATCGTGAGTTCAGGATGACTGATTCCTCTTGGGTAGAGATCATCCATGGATTCATGAAGTGCCTCATATACCTCTGCGACACGTTGGGTAGTAATTCGTTCTAATTGAATGTTGAGTTCTTGTGCTGTAGCCATTGCTCTCCTCCCCTTTATATGTGACGCTGTGGAAGTAGAGATGCTGCATAACGGCTTTGAGCTGAGCAGCTTGCCCTCAACTCCGCTCACGAGCCAACCCTGGGTAAACCCGGCTGATTCTCAAGTCTGCTCCAGCGAGTGGTTATTCGCGCATCTCGTTCTTGATCGATAACTCCAATTACTTGACTCGCTACCAAACCGCATCGGGAGAGATACAGTTACTCTCCCCTTCGAAGCCCGCTGCTACACTTGACGCCCCACATTTCGGCAGCGTCGGGCCAAAGACTCAGATCAATCAAGGATAACGAAAACACACACAAAAACGCAACTTCATTCACAAAACAAAAGCCATATTCAGCAGCGGGCGAAGAAGGGCGAATAACGGCTTTGAGCTGAGCAGCTCGCTTTCCTCTCCGGCCTTATTCCAACTCTAGGCAAATCCGGCTGAATCTCGAGTCTGCTCCAGCGAATTGATTATATGAAAGCGCTGCACCTC
>CAZYWQ010000397.1:0-3325 GCA_964651675.1 uncultured Candidatus Sumerlaeota bacterium
CGATTTTATAAAACTTATTATCCATTGTAAATTCTGTGCGGTACGGTCCTTGTTCAATGACGGGTGGTTGGACAGGATAAACATCATAGTCATATTTTTCCACATACTTTTTGTCTATTATATTTATTGCTACCTTTTTCCCTTTTGGAACAGCAACCAGTTTTCTGATTACAGGCAGATTGGGTTTACCGATTTCTGTCATAACACCTGCTTCTGGAATTGTTACAGCTTGGAAAACCTTTTTGTTTTCTTGTATGATTTCTTGGTTGAAACCATTAACTTGAATAGTAAAAGCGAGTCCTTTACTTGTGGAAATTGTGCGATCCAGCTTGTAAGTAGAAGGTACACCTAAACCAGTAAGTGAAATCCAGCCAGGTTCTTTTTGAGACTGAACAGTTGGTTTAAATATATTAGGAAATCCAAAAATGGGAACTGCTAAACAAACAAGAAGTAAAATTAGTATAAATGGGCTAATTGTTCGGTGTTTGTGATTCCAAGACCTTTTGAGTAAATTGAGGGCACTTTTTCTTAGATTCATTTTTACTCCTCCTTTCTTATAAAATTTTATTTTGAATTAATACCTCATAATGATTATATAGCCTTTACAAATATCAAACACGGGCTGTGTATTTGATTCTTGCTTCCTTATATATCAACCGCTTACTAATTATTTCCGGATCTCTTGTGGCAATTTACACAGACTATATAAGACTGGTTCTTAGCTTGTTAATAGGGCTTCGTGGGCTGTAGGAAATTCTGGTCATATTGATAACTTTATTTTATGGGTAGTGCAAAATATCGTAATTTACTCAAGGAGATGTATGATAATGAAAGAATGTAAGAAGGTGTAATAGCCGAAGTACTTGATCACACCTATTTTGTGGACTGATTCCTTAACGGATTTCTGAAAAATCGTCTTATGAGTATGGTGTCTCCTCTTCGCATCTTTCCAGATTCCCCCAATGGTTTGCTTTTCTCCGGCTTCATTGATAGCAATGATTCAATATGTTTGTTCTTTGCTATCCTCCTATTTTCTAAGTGTAGTTTAATTTCTGAGGTATATTTACAGTCACTTGATCTTGTAATTATTTTTCATATATATTGAGTAGTATGAAGGTATTTATAAATATATATGCAATTTGTCAAGTAATTTTTTTTAATTATATTTATCTAAATTAACAAACTATAAGAGGATTATTATAATATATTTGAAATATGCAAAGTAAACAGATGATATGTTGTGATTAATAGCTATAAATTTCATTACGGTTGGGAAGTATAATTATTTGTGTTAGTTTCCATTTATGGGAAGTTTGAATGTGAAGATGGAACCTATACCAGGATGGCTTTTTACGGATATATCACCATCAAATGCTTGTAGTATTGATTTGACTACTGCCAGACCGAGTCCTAAACCCTCTGTTTTCTTCTCGTAGGCGTCTCTATAATATAGGTCGAATATGTATGGTAGAGATTTTTCGGATATTCCTTTACCGGAATCTTCTATGGAAGCAACAACTAAGTTGTCTTCTCTTCTGATTTTTATTGTTATGTTTCCATTTTCTTTATTGAATTTGACTGCGTTGCTTATTAGATTTTGGAAGACTCTTGATATTAGAGAAGGATTTCCATAAATGTCAGGAAGGTCACTCTGGATATCTTTAATTAGTTTGATGTTTTTATTTTCGATTTGAAAAGATAGGGAATTAAGGGCACTATTGAGTGAGTCGATGATTTGAAAGTGTTCTTTGATTATTGGCATTGTGCCAGATTCTAATTTTGAGACTAGTAGAAAATCATTTATCATATCTAATAATTTATTGGTGTTCTTAAAAATATTCTTTAAGGAGTTATTAAGAACTGCGGGATCTTTTTTTGATTCTTCATCATTAATCAAGATAGATGTGTAACCGAAGATAGATGTTAGCGGAGTCTTTAGATCATGAGTGAGCATACTTGCAAATTCTGCCCTGATTTTATGAAGTCTTATCAGTTCTTCATTTTTCTTCTCTAATTCTATCGTTCTTTCCTTAACCTTTTCTTCTAATTCTTTGGATAATTTTTCCAGTTCGATATTGGCTTTATTTGATTCATCAACGGCTTTTTTAAGCTGTGAGTATGATTCCTGAAGCTTGTTTGTCATTTCTTTGAATGTTGAGATCAGGACATTAATTTCTTTAGGATAGGATGGATAGGTTGAGAGTTTTGGACTGTTGGATAGTTTTTCGGGCATTGTGCTTGCGAACTCTGCGAGAGTATTAATTGGTTTTGATAGTCTCATTGAAATAAGATATGAAAGTATTGTTGCTGCAACGATGGTGGTAATTAATACCAGCGCGGTTTTTAAGTAGATGGTTTGAACTTGTGACAGCAATCCTTCTATTGATTTTTCGACGAAGATTGTCCATCCCAGAGATTCTATTGTTGTGAAGGCAGCAAGTCTTTTGTTTTCGTAGGTATATGTCAATTCATTACCTTTTGGTTTATAGTATTCGAATGTTCCTTCATTCTTGAATTGAGTAGCATCCACAAGCGATGTATTGGTCATATCGTGGAGAGGTTTAAATGAGGATGGGAGTGATGAGGTGATAATTTTTTTGTTACTGTCTAATAAGATTATATTTTCTTCTGTATGAACTACAAACTGCTTGGTGAATTTGTTGAGTTTATTGAGGTCAAGGGCTCCAAGGGCATACGCAATTAACTCTTTTTTCTTATTAAAAATGGGTTCTCCAATGGCAATGGTCGGTTCATTTATACCAGCGCCAGAAAGAAATGTCTCTGATATCGTAGTTGCTTGAGTTTCAATGATATTTTTGAAATAATCCCTGTGGCTAAAGTTCAGTCCAATTAGTTTTTCACCACTTTTGGAAATTGGTGGGTAAGCAGCTATAATGTTACCTTCCTTATCTCCAATGTAGACGGTGATGAATCCTGGATAGATCAAAAATGCGTTAGTTGTCAGTTTGTTAAGATGTTCGGTATCAAATTTTTCTGAAAGTTCAGCGCTTCGAGCTAATATTGTGACTCCTTCAATATGTTTTTTAAGGTAATCTTCGATATTTATTTTTAAAGAAGTTGCTTTATTATATAGATTACCTTTTGTCTGATTCAATTCATTATCGATGAAGATTTGTGAATTGAAAACATTGATAATGATAATGGGTATGACAGTCATAAAGGTCAGAAAGAGAATGATTATTGAGTGAATATCAGCTGATTTTTTTCGATAGTATTCCCCGAAGAAGAATTTCTTGATTCGTGAACTGACAAGAAACATTTCGGCAATGATGAGGTTAAATATTCTATTTTTAATATGTTTTGT
>CAZYWQ010000398.1:0-3325 GCA_964651675.1 uncultured Candidatus Sumerlaeota bacterium
ACTCAAATCGGAATTTGTATGGACTGAATTGGACTTGATGGACGCTAATGTGGAGAATAATAGCAAAGATAAACAAATCAGGAATCTGATATAAAAATTAGGACTATTATTATAAATAAATCTCATTACTTCTTGATTTCCTCGACTATCTTTTGAATCAAATGTCTTCTTAGATCTGTATCCCCTTTACTCTTCTCAGACAAATATATTTTACTGTGTTCTCTATCAAAATAAATCCACAGTTGTCTATATTTAATAAAGAATGCAAGACAAGGACCGATTATCACAAAACAAAATGATAGATACCAATAGAAGTTGAATAAAAAAGAAGATTTGGAAACTCCTAAAACCGAATAATAAGTGTCTTCGAATCCTGTAATTTTTAAATCAAACCTTTTTTTATCCGTTGTGGCATCTTCATCTGATTGAGGAGCATCTGCGTAAATCGGTTTTTCAACTCCGACATTCAGAACCACTCCTTCTAAATCTTCACCATTCAATTTATTTTTCATATTAAGAGTTATTTTTGCTTTATCCAAATTTTTATTTGTATTGTTCTCGAATAAATAGGCAATAAATTCAACATCGAATATCCCATCTACTGTGCTGAAATTACGAAATTCTTCCTTGTTAAATGCATAATCGGAATACAGTTCCTTATCATTTAATAAAACCGTGTATTTAATCGCAGGATTTTCGAATGTGTCATCAACATTAGTTCCCTCACCATTCTTGACAGTAAAATTTGGAAAAAATCGCTCTATCTTTATCTTGAAAGAACCAGAAAGGTTCTGTTTGTAAACCTCCTTTTCATTGCGATATATATGTCCAACGAAATCTTTATCAATCAAGATGGAATAGTCTGAATCAGGAATTAGATCCTTTACTCCTACAAGAACATCGAACTTTTTCAATGAACCATTTTCATCGACAAAGCTGATTAATAATCTTTTCTGTATAATATTTTGGAGCAACTCATCGCCTTCTAACCAGTAAAGTAATCCTATCTCATCTGAATTCACAGAGGAACTAAGCGAGTAATAATGCATCTGATTAAACTTGAAATTCCTGTATGAAGCAGTTTTAGTCATATTGATAACATCACGAGTTTTTTTACCGTCTTCGATAAATTCCGCAACAGATGTGTATGCCTTTGGAATTTCTGTTCCAGGGAATTTGTCAAAATCAAAATCGATGAGTCGGATCTTGAAGCCAAATTTCTTTGAAAGTGGCTTACCCTCTTCATCTGTTTTTGACCAATCAATGTAAGATTCTTTCTCATCACCTTCGGCAATAAACAACTGCGATTTTAATGATGAAAAACCAAACTTGACACCGAATACTGAATATAATGCACCTATGATTATTAGTAAGATTCCTAAATGTGTGATGACACCTCCGAATTTACTCACGATTCCCTTTCTGGCATATAAGGAATCTTTGTTCCAGACACGATACCTAAAATATTTTCTCACAATCCTATCAAGTTTTTTAATATCATTTCTCTCATTAAAATCTGTTTCAGCCCATAATTCAGCATTCTTAAATTCATTCGAAGAACTCTTAAACGGTTTTCTCTTCAGAGATCTGAATTTATTAATGGTGCTTTTATAGGAACATCCGATTATATTAATGAAAAGTAATACCAACAAAAATGCAAACCAGTAACTACAATATACATAGTTGTAAGCTGTTTCTGTGGATAGGAGAGTATCGACGAAAATGCCGATAAAAGAGGCTATAAGTATTGCAACTAAAAGAATGATACCAAACTGAATTGAAAAAAGTGTCTTTAACATCAGACTTTCTTAAAAGTTAGAATACAAATTGTGTAGCGGTCGCATTTATGCGACATAAATGTCGCATTACATTATTGAGATTTTAAAATGAACGATCGACAACAGATGATGCCAATTCTTTCATCATTTCGATTTCTTTATTACCATTTATATCATTCAAAGAGTTGATTGCTTTATTGGCATAGTTCTTAGCAATTTTCTTTGAGTATTCGATCCCATCATATCTTTCGATAATAGATATGACCTTCTCGATATTATCTCCTGCACTGAAACATTCCTCCAGAGTCTTCATATCCTTTGCTGATGCGATTTCCAGAGTTCTTATTATCGGAAGTGTTTTCTTACCACCCTCACAGTCATTTCCAGTGTCTTTTCCCAAAATCCTTTTGTCAGCCTGCAGATCAAGTGTATCGTCGATGATTTGAAATGCCATTCCATAATTCAAACCAAAATTCCTGAACTTTGTTGTTTCCTTAGATGAAGATTGTGCAATCATACTCCCAAGTGAGGAACAACAAGAAAAAAAGAATGCCGTTTTATTTTCAATTATCTGGAAATAATCCTTATAACTCATATTATTCTTTTTCAATTTAACCTGCATCAGTTCAGCGACACACATCCGACTGGTAACTTCACAAATCATCGATATTGCCTCTAATCCAAGAGATTCTGTCAGAATTTTAAAAGCCTTGGAATAGATATAATCAGCCACTAACAAAGCAACATCTTCTCCCCATTTGCAATGCACTGAAGGCTGATTATGTCTTGTTTTTGCATTATCGACAATGTCATCGTGTATCAATGAAGCAAAATGGATTAATTCGACAGCAGCAGCTCCCTTAATATGCTCACAGCCATTATATCCCAAACTTCTTGAAGTCAAGAGTAACAATGAAGGACGGATTCTCTTGCCCGGAAACTTTTTGATATATTCGCCCACATCTTTGGTAAATCCACCATCACTGAAAAATATTTTATCAGTTTCTTTACTGACCTGATTTAATTCCTCTGAAAGATAATTACTCAAATTTAACACATTTATCCTCACAATAATCAATATTCAGGAGGTAATTTTTCAATCTGTGCTGCGGTAAATACCGGACCTTCTTTACAAATATATATTTCTCCGACATTACATCTTCCGCATTTGCCAATTCCACATTTCATTCTGTTTTCAAGTGTCGTAAAAATATTTTCTTTTTGAAATCCCATTTTGTGTAAAACAGGAAAGGTAAATTTAATCATAATTGGAGGACCACATACTATTGCAATTGTATTGTCCGCCCTTAATCCAGTCTCTCCCAATACAGTTGGCACAAAGCCTATTTTACCATCCCAATCCGCAGTCTCTCCTCCCGGATCTACAGTTTTAATCAGATTAATATCGCTTCTTTCCTCCCATTCCTTCAGTTCCCTTTTGTAGACCAAATCAGCGACAGTTCTCGCACCATAAATTAAAGTTACTTCACTGTATTTGTTTCGTTCATCCAAAACTTGCCAGATTCCGCATCTTAAAGGAGGTAATG
>CAZYWQ010000399.1:0-3315 GCA_964651675.1 uncultured Candidatus Sumerlaeota bacterium
CTTATCTTCTTTATCATCTCCCCCTGCGCTGGTGTACTGATAGAGCCTTCAGCGAAGGCAATTTCATAATCATCTCTTCTTACACTGGTTGCTTCTCTGAAATTCACAATTTCATAAGCACCCAATATATCCAGCAACTCTTCTTCGCAATTTAGCTTCTGAAGCTGGCACCCTTCGCATCCAGTAAAATCAAAAAATGCAACCTTAGGCTTTCCCATTATATTATAAAGCCTCCCTTAAATCCCTTATTTGAGCATAATTAAAGACCGGACCATCCTGACAAACATACAAATGGTCCATCTGACAATGTCCGCATTTACCCACACCACATTTCATCCGCCTTTCAAGCGACATTATAATATGATCATCTTTTACATTCTTAGATTTAAGCGATAAAATAACGAATTTATACATTATTGGCGGTCCAACAATTACTGCATAAGTATTCTTTACATCAATCTCCAGAGGTGGAATAAGAGTAGTAATAACTCCCGTATTTCCTTTCCAACTCTCATCTCCTCTATCAACAGTCACATAATAATCAATATCATCCCTATCCGCCCACTGTTTTATCTCATCCTTAAATAACAACTCCTTCGGATTTTTTGCTCCATATAATATCGTGACTTTGTTAAAATCGCTTCTCTTATCAAGAACATACTGTATTAAAGACCTTAATGGTACTATCCCGATTCCACCACCAACGAACAATATATCCTTACCCTTAAACATCTCTACATCAAAACCATTTCCGAATGGTCCTCTGATTCCTACAACTGCTCCCTCTTTCAAATTATGGAGAGCATCGGTAACCGTCCCGACCTTTCTGATGCACAAATCAAATGTCCCATTTCTTGTTGGAGACGATGAAACCGAAATGGGAGCCTCTCCATATCCCAACAAAGAAACCTCAACAAACTGTCCTGGTTTATGACCTAACTCCTTTCCATTCTGCAATTTCAACTCAAAGAGTTTCTCTAATTCGGTCAACTGTGATATTTTGACAATCTCAGCAGGAATCGGAACATATAACGATTTTTTCTCTTTCGCATTACTCATTACCTTAAGCATCATATCCTCCATTCAATCGATACGCGAAATCAAACTTCTGCAATCAAACCGTTCCCGAGACAAAGCTCGGGAACGGTTTCTCTCCTCTTAGCTTTAACTCTCTCCTCTCCCTGGGTCTCGGCTCAAATCTCCTGTTCCCCAATCCCGGCAGGGAACAGAAAAGCCCCCATACTACATACACCAAAATATTATGATTAGAGAATGAAAAATGACTATATTAATAAATAACAACCTAAATATATACTTGATCCTTTTCACAATTTTCCCGATTCCTGATGTCAATTTATCACACCAATATTCCCTTATTCAATTCATTCGCTATTTCCACTATATTGATTTTTGCCACACACTGCCTATTGCATCTTCCACATCCCACACAAAATGGCGAACCATATTCAGACATCAAATATCTATACTTCCGATAAAACCTATGTTTCTGCCTATTTTTTCTCTCTTCACGAAAAGATTCTCCACCAGCCACCTCAGCAAATTCCTCCAATTGACAACTATCCCAGAATCTCTCCCTTATACCCTCCTTAAAATTCAATTCTACATCATCACGCACATCAAAACAGTAGCAAGTTGGACATACCAGATTACAGGTACCACAAGACAAACACCTCTTCCCTAAATCATTCCACATCGGTATATTCTCACAATTATTACACAACAATGGTATATACTCAATACTGGTTTCGATCTGAGGTCCCTTAAGATTCTTGCATCTATCAATCGCCTTATTAGCCTCTTCTCTATCGATTTCGGTCACATCAAAAGTCCCGACTTTCGATAAAACCTCTCTTCCCTTATCACTCAAGACCTTCACAAGAAAACTTTGCCCAATATCAGCAAAGAATAAATCGAATCCCTCCTCAGTATCATTCGTATTTATACTATTACAAAAGCAATACTCATCAGGATTACAGGTCACACCAATAATGATCGATTTTTCACGACGACTTAAATAAACACTCTCAGGATTCCCCTTAGTAAAAGCATAATCCAACCTCAAAATACCCTGTATATCACAAGGATGAACGCCCAAAAGAACAATCTCTTCATCAGGCGGCATTACCTCTTCCACATTAAATTCCGACATATTAAACTTGATCAACTTTTCCCTTGCAGGAAGAAAAAACTTCTTCGGAGGTAAAATCGTTGTATTATAATCAAACCTTATCTTCTTCGCATCATAAACTTCATCAAAAACAAAACTCTTCCCCTTTGCAATAGGTGCAAAAACCTTTGCCTTACCCTTCAACCCATCGATAAACTGTTGCAAATTCTTCTTGGGTAATATTCTCTCAATCACTTGGCTTGCTTCCTTCAGTTTCATCTCACCCTTAACCAAATTACTAAATTCATCAGGTATCGGCATACCTAATTTATATAAAAAGACGACGAAATCCTTCTTCTTGACCCTGTACCTACCACCCGGCGTCATACTCGCAGACAATTTACCGCTTTTAATCCAGTTGGCAACAGACTCAGTCGTTACATTACAAAATCTCGCAATATCAGTCGTCGTAAGGAGTTGCTCATTAATCATTTTACTATATTACCTTCTATATCATTTCTATTTAAAGTTCGGCAATTTTGGATATTTCGGAATTTTGGATACTTTGTTATTTTTTTCACAAATTTATATATCAATATTTCTCCTGTTGATACCCAATGTCAACAAAAATTTTCGTTATTTTGTAGATTTTGAAGAGTCCTTCACTGGCTGATAATGTCCATTAAGTCCATACCAGCCGAAAGAACTACAGTATCTGGGTGAGGAAACTTGATGCGGAATTCATCCAAAATGGAATCCCTGACACACACGATAAGAATCCCCTTAAAATCAAGAAAAAGACCATCCAAAAGCTCACAAAATCCTCCACCTCTCATCTCCAACGGTCCTATTTCGTCTATGATAACGACATCGAATGCTCGGGTATCAGATAGCCACTCATTAGCCTTAATAAATGCTTCTTCATTGAAGTAAAAATTCCCGATTTTTTGGTTTGTATCGAATGCCTTTTTCGTAGCAAGAGGAATCTCTCTGCCTGTTTTTATATTTTTAAGGTGATAAGCAACCTTTTTATTCTTTTTATATTCAGCAACGCTTAAAAAACCACCAACAGCGATTTTTTTCTTTTTCAAAGCCCTTACAATTTCCTCAAGCATTCGAGTTTTCCCTGAATCAATTTTCCCACTTACGATGATTAGCTTTTTCATAGAAATTCTATCCTTTTAGAC
>CAZYWQ010000400.1:0-3314 GCA_964651675.1 uncultured Candidatus Sumerlaeota bacterium
CCGGTGAATTATTCATACCTGACTATTATAGTCCCAAACCTGAAGAGACAAGCGTCGATGTTTTCGTCCACTTTCATGGTCAGATGTGGTTATCGAAAGAAAATTTCTACTATGCACATCCAGAAAATGCCATTCTGATCAATATCGCATTCGACGGTTTATCGAGCGTTTACAGTAAACCATTCTCCAATCAATCGTTATTTGGCGAAATACTAAACGAAGCATTACAAAAAACAAAAGAGAAGATCGGTCTCAGTGAATTAACAATAAATAACATCTGTATAACATCATTCAGTGCAGGATTTGGTGCTGTGAGAGAGATCCTGATGAACTCGGAATACTATAACAAGATAAAAACAATAATAATGGCAGATTCGATTTATGCAGGATATGCGGATGTAGACAAGTTAAGAGTAGCTGATGCGGTAGACATGAAAGATTTCCTCAGATTTGCTCAGGAAGCAGCAATCGGCAAGAAAACTATGTATGTTTCGCATTCTTATATCGATACAAAAGTTTATGCCAGTACAGTTGATACAGCAGATTTCCTGATTGCTGGAGTTGGTGAAAAGAGACAGAAGGTAAGAGAATACAACAATCGTGGTATGAAACTCATTTCAAAATGCGACAAAGGAAATCTTTTCATCAGAGGATACGAAGGAGATACTACCGAAGCCCACATGGCACATTTATACGCAATCGGAGAATTTCTAAAGTTTGTACTTGAGGCACAGACTACCTGTGATGAGAAAACAAATCAATAGATTACAAAGCAGATAATCAATTAGCCGGAATGATTGAAATAAGGCGCTTATTCCCTCTTTGACTGAACTCAACAACACCTGTTACCTTAGCAAATAATGTATCATCTTTGCCGATTCCCACATTATTACCAGGATTAAAGCGAGTTCCTCTCTGTTTTACGAGAATGCTACCAGCCGATACGACCTGTCCTGAGAATTTTTTTACTCCGAGTCTCTGAGAATGGCTATCACGACCATTCCTTGAACTCCCTACACCTTTTTTATGTGCCATCTTAATACCTTTCTTACTTAAGAAATAAATTTCGCCACTGAATTTTACTTCGAGATAAAACCATTATGCAACAGATATTTTTTCAATCTGGATTTGAGTAAAATCCTGACGATGACCCATTTTTTTCCTGTAACCCTTTCGTTTTTTATATTTGAATACAAGAATTTTTTTATCTTTTCCATGTTTAACTATTTTAGCAGAAACTTTTGCACCTTTTACAGTTGGATTACCTATCTTAAAATCTTTATCGTTTGAAATCATCAAAACATCTTTAATATTTATCTTCTTGCCTTCTTTTTCTGACCTTAAAGGGACTTTAATTATGTCACCTTCCTGAATTTTGAACTGCTTTCCACCTTCTCTAATAACGGCAAACATTTGCACTTCTCCTTAATTTTGAGTATAAAGCGAATGTTGAATCTATTCAGATAAAACCGAGAAATCAAGTGTAAATTTTACTTTTTTAATGGAATTTTTATTATCTATCTATGACCGATTAAGGCATAAAAATCTCGTCAATCGTAGTAAACAGGTGACTTATGCCTAAGATATAATGCAAGAGCTGCCAGAGCAAATGCAGCAACTAAGAAATAAAATCGATATGGATAATAGAGAGAGGTTTTATCCTGAGCAACAAACATAGCAACCATATTGAGAAAAATCAGTGGAAAAAGAGGTGCACATAAAACATTATTAATCAGTCGTTTCACATCACCTTTGGGAATAGGTCTATTACTCCTACGAGCTTTCATTATTCTATTAATATAATGAAAACAAGAACAATATATTAAAACGAGTATTCCTACCACTATGACCAATCCCGAAATAATTACCATTTTAAAATTAGTTGTGTTTTGTCGTGGGACTCCGCTACCAACACGACTTACAGATGGATAATTTATCGAGTATCGGATCGTAATAGTATCACCCTCGTTCAATTTCTCTGCCTCCACCTTCTTTAAGTAGCCAAAGCGCTTATATTCTCTGCCATTAACCTCATAGACATACTGAATATTACTCGTACTTGCCTTTATATCTACTATAGTAGCATCAATGAGTTGAGACCTTGTCTCTGCTAAAAAGTGGGCTTTCAGATAATAATTAAGGCTCATCATAAAGAGGACTGATGCTCCAAAAAGTATAAAAATCATAAAAGCAGCAACAGTTTTACTTAACTTATCTGCAGCACTATCATCCATCGGAATATCAAGGTTCTTGCTTGTAGATACTCGAAAGTTTTTAATTCCCATTTCTCCCAATTTTTCCGCAGCCTTCATAGTGCTTTCTGCCGTGACACTTCCATCAACAGTTTTACCACTATGGTCCTTTCCCACATAATAAAACTTCAATGTGGGACCTGATACCTGAGTAATCGAACTCGGTGAATATCCCATTTCGAAAAGCATCTTAGAGATTGAATGCTCATCTTCCGCTCTAAGAACTCCTTGAATCCTATTACCACTTTTATCTTGTGCTTCATATTTATAATGCCGCATTTCTGTCATCTCCTTATTAACTCAATATAAATTTAACTTATTGATGAATATCGTTTTCATCGTCTTTCCTGTCCTTTTTCACTCTCTGATACATCCTATAAAACTCCCCTTCTGATAAGGTAGTAACTTTCTCCCATTTCTTTATTATATTATATAGTAGTTTATAAAGAAAGACGAGTCCGATACCTCCAAAAAATATAATAACTCCCCATCCTGGTGGGCTTGTAACACCGGACTTGACTTCACGATCGCAGATATCTCCTATAATAAAAGCAGCACCAAAGACACTCCAACTGAGAATCAGTAGCGACCAGAAAACAATTCGCTCAGGACGCTGTAGACTACTTGTCATAGGTCGATTATCCTTCACCCATCCTCTTGCTCCTATACCAAACGCTACTACACCAGCAACGAATAACATACCTCCCAATCCAACACGAGCAAATTCTAAACTCCGAATATCTCTACTTAAAACAACTTCTTCAGGATTTGTGGGATTAACATAACAGTTAGCTTTCTCATTAGCCGGATATTTCTTCACCAGTTTCTCTATACTTTTAACAGTCCTCTTGGGATTTTCGAAGGCAGTAAATTTGTTGCTGGTGTATTCAATATTATTAAATTCATATCGAAAATTAACATCAAGAGCATACCACTCTTCATCATCCCTCCATACTTCTGTTGGCTTACTTGAAATAATCTCACAAGGAGTTCGTTCCCAATCCCGCATATCGAACCATACAAGCGTAGTAGAAAAAAATGAAGAAATTATTAACCATATAC
>CAZYWQ010000401.1:0-3311 GCA_964651675.1 uncultured Candidatus Sumerlaeota bacterium
TTGTGATATTCTTCCCTGAAGGAACTTACAAACTGGTGAATCTGTAAAAACTTCTGCTGCTGATCCAAAAGCTAAAGGTGAAGCTGTGCGTGAAGTTGGTACCAATCCCTTTATCATTGGTCCAAAACATTTAGAAGGCGACAGATTCTATGAAATTCTTCTCGATAATCCTAATATTGAGTGCTATGTTCTTAATACAGGCTCTGTAGGCGAAGGTGAAAACCAAGCTAAAATTAAATTAGCCGATACGGTTGGAATTATTAGGGAAATTTCCCGTGAAGGAATTGATTGGATCGATGACGAATTACTCAAATTTCAAGTACCAAAAAGTGTACCTGGAATTGATATTGCCAAGTTCGACTTAAGAAAATACTACGATAGAACTGAATTAGAAGAGAAATTAAAAGAACTTAGAAAAGCAAGAATGGAGTGGTTGGAAAAATTTCGTGGTCTATATAAAGAAATTCTCACAGCTATTTACTAAAAGAATAAAAATTATACATTATCCTAATGATTTAATTGACTAATATTTTTTCTTCATTCAATCTCTATCTACTTAATGTTCTTGTAATAAACCAATAAAATTTAACTACAAAATGAATGAATTATACACTCTAAAAAAATATACGAAGAAATATTTTGGTTATATAATTCTTGGCCTTCTTTTTGTAGTTGCAACCAATCTATTCAGTATACTTTCACCTGAAATCATCAAGAATGCGATTGATAATATCAAGGCATTCCCAGTTTCGGCAATCCTGATCAATGCTGCCTCATTGATAATAATAGTCACTATGATTCAAGGTTTGTTTCGATATCTTATGAGACGAATCTTGATAAGTCTATCAAGATATATGGAATACGACCTGCGCAATGATTTATTCAAAAAAATTCAGACACTATCAGCATCATATTTCGATAGAACAAGAACAGGCGATATTGTCGCAAGATTCAATAATGACCTTAATAGCGTGAGGATGGTTCTTGGACCAGGAATTATGTATCTCGCAAATACAATTGCTATTACTCCCATAGTAATCATAAAAATGATAAGCTATGATGCTGTTCTCACAGGATATGTCCTGATACCACTGATTTTTCTTCCTTTCTGGGTCAATATATTTCAAAAACAATTCCACAAGAGGTTTAGAGCGGTTCAGGACCATTACTCCCTCATCGAGGCAAAGGTGCAAGAGAACATATCTGGCATTCGTATTGTTAAATCATACTGCCAGGAAAAAAATGAAATAGCCTCTTTCAAGGACATCACAGAAGAATTCGTAAGAAAAAATATTTCTCTATCCTTCTATCAAAGCTGGTTTTTCCCAATGTTTGGCTTTGTACTTGGCATAGGAATCCTAATAATATTGTGGAAAGGTGGAGAACGGGTCATCGGCAATCAGATAACTATTGGTGAATTAATTGCATTTAACATTCTTCTTGGACTTATGATTTGGCCTATGATGGCTTTAGGATGGGTCGTCAATCTATTTCAAAGAGGCTCTGCATCTATGGCAAGAATTAATGAAATCCTGAATGTTGATCCGGAAATAAAAGATAAGCCTGATGTTAATCCTGCTGGAGACTTAAAAGGCAAAATTGAAATTAATAACCTGACATTTGGTTACAATTCTTCTCAGCCAGTTTTAAAAGATATTAACCTTACGATAAATGCAGGAGAAACACTCGGAATAGTCGGTAGAACTGGTGCCGGGAAATCTACATTAGTGAATCTGATAACAAGAATGTATAAGGTCAATGATAACAAAATATTAATTGATGGTGTTGATATAAACCAAATCCCTCTGTATGATCTCAGAAAAATAATTGGTTATATTACCCAAGAGACCTTCTTATTTTCCGAATCTTTAGAGAAAAATATTACTTTTGGAGTAGAGACCTTTTCTCCTGAAGATGTGACAAAAGTCGCTTATATCTCTCATCTGCACAATGATATACAATATCTACCGAATTCCTACAGTTCAATCATAGGTGAAAGAGGCGTAATGCTATCTGGAGGACAAAAACAAAGATTGTCCATTGCACGAGCAATAATGAAAAATCCGAAGATCCTTATACTTGATGATGCATTTGCCAGCGTAGATACTCACACAGAAGATAAAATTTTGACCAATCTTAGAGAATTTGTGAAAAATATTACCTGCATAATAATCTCACATCGAATCTCAACTTTAAAAGATGCTGATAAAATAATCGTCCTCGACAACGGTAAAATTGTCGAAAAAGGAACTCATCAGGATTTATTAAAACTTAATGGAATTTATGCCGATATATATTACAAACAGTTGCTAATGGAAGAAATTGAAAATGAATAAATGATAAGGAGAATAAGATGGATAAAATATTAGAAATTCTCATTAATGAAGGACGAGAACCTGCTGCTTCCATTGCTAAAAGAATCGGAATCACAAAGGAAAAAGTCGTCGAAAAAATCAAACAATTCCAAAAAGACGATATTATTCTTGGTTATAAAGCCGTTGTTAATGTTGATAAAATCGAAAAAGAGCGAATTTCTTGCATTATCGAGGTTAAGGTATCACCTGAAAGAGAACAGGGTTTCGACAGTGTGGCAAAAAGAATCTACAATTTCCCAGAAGTCAAATCTCTTTATTTAATGTCAGGAGCCTATGACTTTTTAGTCGTTATTGAAGGTAAATCGATGAAAGATATCGCAAAATTTATCTCAACGAAATTAGCAAATCAGAAAAATGTCGTAGGAACATCAACTCATTTTATGTTAAAACAATATAAACACGATGGTTTTGTTATGGAAGAAGAAAAAGGTACACAAAGAATGCCAATTGCTCCTTAATTTTTTTATTCTATACTAACTAAGAACTGAAAATGAAAAAGTCAGAATGAGAGAAAAAGTGATAGATAATAAAATAGCTCAAAATGTTCAATCTCTTCCACCATCAGGTATCAGGAAGTTTTTCGATCTTGTTTCAGGTTTAGAAGATATAATTTCATTAGGTGTCGGAGAACCCGACTTTATTACTCCCTGGTGTATTCGAGAATCCGCCATATTTGGCATTGAAAGTGGAAAAACATCGTATACTACAAACAAAGGTCTACTCAAACTCAGAAACGAAATTTCAAAATACTTAAAAATCAATTTCCACCTGAATTATGATCCGGCAAATGAGATAATTGTGACCTTAGGTGCCAGCCAGGCGATTGACATCACACTTCGGGCTATTACTAACCCAGGAGATGAATTCATCATTCCCCAACCCTGTTATGTATCATATATTCCGATGGCAATAATGGCAGGTGGAACTCCTGTTACT
>CAZYWQ010000402.1:0-3310 GCA_964651675.1 uncultured Candidatus Sumerlaeota bacterium
GTATTTGGATGAGTATATCGAATAATGCGTAAGATTTGGTTTCTCGTAAATTTTGTCGAGTTTCTTATCTTGTTTTTTCTTACCAAAAGGAATCGTAAAAAGATGCACTTTAAAACCGGCATCGATTATTGCCTGGATAAGCTGAAATGTTCTAACTCCTGGACCGAAAACGGTTTTATCTTTTTCATAGGGTAGAGGACCTACCCCGAGAAAAATTATTTCTTTCATACTCGATTTTATAACCTGTTAGAATGTGGCGATCGCATTTATGCGACAATATTATGATATTAAATATGATCACGGAAACACGGAATAAGGGAAACACTGAAAAAAATAAAAATTTGAAAAGCAAACCAATAAAATCATCGAAGATAATTGTTAAACCTTTATCCGTGATTCCGTAATTCCGTGCTTCTGTGATTCCTTAATTTTGATAAATCGAACCGCTACAATATTAGGGATTTTTCTTAATGATTGCTTTCATCCACTTAGAAGGATTTTGCAAATCTGCATCAAGTTTGGATTTTAATGCCATCACCTTGTATGTGCTTTCGTCTCCATCCATATCATATATCAATACATCAAAGAAAAAATCACTGTTAAACAGACCATTACTCAATTCTGAAATTGGGATTTGAGCCTCGAAAGTGTATCCAGTCCTTGTTTTTTTCACGGCTAATTCACCTGAGGATGTTCCGCTTTTTTTGTTGGGAATTTTATCAAGGACAATTACAGGTTTCAGTCCTTGCGAGCCAAAGTTTAATATTATCTTGTTTATCGTTTCTTCTTTTTGAGAGCTTGAAAAAAGTAAGCCAATCCCATCAGCTCCGTAAGTAATCTTCCACCAATTCGGATTAATCGGATTTTCTCTCGTTTGACAAAGTGAGATGTCATCCAGAACTTCTCCAAACACTAAAAGATTTTCGCCATATAATGCTATTCCGAGCTTGCAGGACAAATCGGTTTTGTCTCTATAGTTGAATGAGTTCTGAATCACCTGAGAATAATCATCTATGCGAATTTTATCAATTCCTTTGTATTCATTAATCTCGCCATCGGTTTTAGGTTTTGAGTCAGAAATTTTATATATTTCATAATCATCTTCTGCGGTGGCAATTAATGTTATAAGGTTCAGACTTATTATAATAGCGAAAATAATCTTTGCAGAACGACATAATCTTGAAAGTATTTTGTGGAAATTACACATTCCAACCTCCAGAAACATCAATATTTGTTCCATTAACATAGGATGATTCGTCGGAGATAAAAAACTTCACAGTATTTGTAATGTCTTCGAACTTGGTCAATCTTTTTGATGGCATTCTTTCGATTTCTTCTTTGCTAATCTCAGCGGTTTCTTCTACGATACCTGGACTAACCATATTCACGGTTATATTATACTTTGCTAAAGCAACTGCAAGAGATTTTGTCAAAATAAGAACACCTGTTTTTGCTATGGAATAAGGAACGACCAAATTGCAAGCCTTGATTTTATCACAAGAAGCAACACCAATATTGATGATTCGTCCGTATTTGTTTCTTATCATCGATTCAGTTACGAGTTTACAGCAGTAAAATGTCGAGTGCAAATTAGAACTGATGATTTCCTCCCATTCCTCTGCGGAAATCTCAAGAGTACTCTTGAATAAAAAATTCCCAACATTATTAACCAGAATGTCAACCTTCCCGAAACGGTCATAAATTTTATTAAACATATTTTCTACTTCATTATATTTTGTTACATCTGCCTGTACGATTATACCCTCGACTCCATTATCTGTCACCTGTTTCAGGACTTCCTCTGCAGCATCCTTACTTTTGTTGTAATGTACCACGACATTAATTTGCTCCTTTGATAGAAAAAGCGCTATAGCCTTACCAACATTTTTAGCACTTCCAGTTACTAATGCGACCTTATTATTTGATTTCTTTTTTGAACTGTGCATTTTCACAGAACTCCTATTATGTGTTAGTATATATTTGGATTAATAAAAAATTGAAATGCAGACTCAAGGGCTTGGAAATATGAAACGAATTAAGAAATAAAGCTCTTCAGACTATTTGATAGTTCCGTAACAAAAATTATTTCTTTTCAATCAATCTGATAGTATCTCTTGCAATCATCAATTCTTCATTAGTTGGGATAATCCAAATTTTTGTTTTGCAATCGTCGGTTGAGATTAGTCCTTCTTTGCCGTTTATATCTAAATTCCTTTTCTTATCGAGTGTGGCGCCAAGAAAATCGAGTTCTTCACAAGACTTCCTGCGGACAATGAGGGAATTTTCACCAATGCCACCTGTAAAAACTATATCGTCAGCACCACCCATCGCTGCTGTATAGGCACCAATATATTTTTTCACTCTGTAACAAAATATTTCTATAGCCAGTTTTGCCCGTTCATTTCCGTTATTCATTTCTTCGGTAAGTTCTCTCATGTCATTGGAGACTCCGGAAACACCAACCAATCCACTATGCTTGTTCATCATAGTATTCGCTTCGTGTAATGATAATTCTTCCCTTGCCATAATGGTTAAAATTATCGCAGGGTCGATATCACCACATCGTGTTCCCATCAGTAATCCTTCAAGAGGTGTAAAACCCATTGATGTATCGACTGATTTACCATATTTAACAGCTGCTATACTGCATCCATTCCCTAAATGTGCTGTTATAATTCGTCTGTCCTCTCTCTTTAATCCCTGCAGCCTGGCAACTCTCCACGAGACATATCTGTGCGATGTTCCGTGAAAACCATATCTTCTGATACCATATTTTCTATATAACTGATAAGGAAGTCCATATATGTAAGCATATTTAGGCATAGTCTGATGGAAGGATGTATCAAAAACTGCTATATGGGGAATATCGGGTAGTAGTTGCTTTGAGACTTTATATCCTTTAATATTATGAGGATTATGTAAGGGTGCATATTCTACGCATTCATCAATTCCCTTTAAAACTTCTGAATCAATAATGGCTGATTGAGAAAATTTTTCACCTCCATGAACAATTCTATGTCCTGTTGCTGCTATTTCTTTCCTGTCTTTTATTACTCCAATCTCAGGATCGGTTAAGATAGATAATACCTGCTCGATAGCAACCTTATGCTCTAATATTGTCATAGGTTTCTTTACAGGTTCTCTGTCCTTAGCTGCATACTTGATTACAGATGAGGACATTCCTATCTTGTCAACTACTCCTGAGGCAAGTTTGACTTCCTTCTCCTCTTCAATCAGTTTCAAACTTGTTTCAATCAATTGAAACTTGACCGATGAACTACCGCAGTTTAATACCAAAATACGCATTGGT
>CAZYWQ010000403.1:0-3306 GCA_964651675.1 uncultured Candidatus Sumerlaeota bacterium
GCAGGGGAGGCGCAGAACTATGTTACTTGACAAAGCTCTTCTAATAATTGCAGAGCATGGTTCACTGTCTACGATTTGTACGGCAATCTCATACAGGAATGGGGTGTCGAATCGAGTGGTGACCTTGGCACTAACTATGTAACCACAAGCGGATTCTCTCATACAATCGACTATAGTCAATACTCTTATGTAATCAACTGGCGTCCTTATGAACTGGGCAGTGATATGCAGGTGTGTGGCTTTCGTCTCTACTATGAAGCCCCTTCAACCGCCACATCTCCTGTTTGGGAAGATTATAAGTAATCTAACTACTTACTAATAAAAAAAATAACTTAACTAACAAGATAGCCAGCATATATATGCTGGCTATTTAATTTAATTAAATATTCTTTCCATCTTGTAAATCCTGCCAAAAAATTCTTTTATACAAACAATCAAATCGAATTAACATAATAAAAAAATCTTGATAAATATAAGTAAGATCTGTAAAAAATTTGTGCATAAACAACTTCATAAAAGAATAGTTACCAATAAAGATTTTCATAATTAATCGTAAAATCCACTAAGGAGGGTATTATAGTGAAACCTCAAAATTGGATTACTGTTCCTCAGATAATTGGGAAAAAAGATAATGTTGAAATCACTATTGTCAACATTTCTCTTCGAACAACGGATGGTTCGACAAAGCATTATCCGGATTCCGAGTTCGGTGCCTGGCTAATCGAAGAGTTGCTTGATAGACAAAAAATTCTTGCCACGAAGAAAGGCATCTTCAACAAACGACTCCTTTGCTCTAAATGCAACACAGAACTGAATAAAGAACTCCAAACTCCTATGCTCATAGAGTATGAGCTCAAATACAATAACATGGATCCCTTTATTGTGAAAGTATCTATTCCTGCTGTTGAATGTCCAAACTGTAAAAAGATCAATGGAATCGATACAAATGGTGTTGTGTATCAGAATCTGCTTGATGCATTTGTTAATGCCTTTGAATCGGAGAATGTCAAACCGTAGACACAGACTCAAGTCTATCGTAGATACTAATTACTAATCCAGCATACAACCGACATCGCAGCCAATTATTTTTCTTTCGCAATGTTGGTAAGCAATGTCGATTTTAGGAAGGAAAAATGAAATCTATAATTATCATTATTATTGTTATCGTATTAATATTTATTTTAATTTTAATGAACAGGCAGAAAAATAAAAATACCATTCTACCGTCTGCACAAACAGTTGATGAAGTATTAGAAATGGAAACAACACAAGCCTTAATTGCCTTAAACGGATTAATTCAAAAAAAATTGGGTACCCAGGACTATACAGTATTGACTCATCCTGAACTGGTAGTGTTAGCGGTCGACTGGTTACAATCAGAAGTAAACAACGGTGGATACCATCAATATTTCTTTAACTCTTATTCTGAATTAGCACAGGAAGCCATTGATGGCTTAAGAGAAATTGGTGCTAACCAAGCAGCCGAGATTACAGAAAAGGCTTACTCCATTTTCCCCGACTCAAAGGTTCCGAAGAATAGAGATGAACGACAAATCCTTTTAGATAAGGCAGGAGAAAAAGGTGAGGCATTACTCAACAATCTTGACAATGAATTTTATAAATACCCCGACAACATCGACACTCTTTTAATAGAGTATGTAAAAAATCATAAAGAAGAATTTAAATAAATTCTTCACGGTTTGCGCATCTTGTAACTCCTGTCAAAAAAATCTCTCTGTTCGAATAAATGTATTGTACCAATATAACTAAAAATCTTGACAAATAAAAGTATGATTCATAAAAGGTTTTTGTGAAAGAAACATAAGCATTAACAATATATTCCATTAAAGAAGTATAAAAATCGCTTAGACATAATGACAAATGATTTTAGAAAAAGAATTACGTGAAGTTTGGTAAGCATATCCAAAACACATTACAAGACTCTCTCTCATACATAAATAAATCACAGTCTATATGGTTTAAAACAAAAGTTAATATTGGAGGCTACTTATGGTAGTTGTTAAAGAAGAAGTAATTAAAATGATTCAAAATATGCCAAAAGATATTTCCATTGAAGATATTATAGCCGAATTATATTTCCGATTCCAGGTAGATGAAGGCTTAAAACAATTAGATGAAGGAAAAGGAATTCCACATGAAGAAGTAGAAAAGCGGATGGAAAAATGGCTAAAAAAATAAGGTGGTCTCTAAAAGCGGCGGACAGTTTCGAAGAGATATGCAATTTTATAGCTAAAGACTCAGAACATTATGCGTCACTATTTGCGAAGAAAGTCAATGCAATCATCAAGAATATTCCATTATTTCCCAAATCTGGACGAGTTGTACCAGAATATCAGGATGAAAACTTAAGAGAAAAGATATTTCAAAACTATCGCATTGTTTACAGAATAAAAGGGGATTTCATCGAAATTGTCTTAATTTCCCATAGCGCAAGATTGTTGAATATAGAATAAAACTAATCTCGCTTACTTCGTTTTATAAAAAAACAAAACGCTGTCTATATGATTTTATACAGAAATATATATACAGTAGTTTTCTTAAAACCTGATCTATCGCCATGTAATATTCAAGAGATCCATTATCTACTACATCGATAAGTGGATAATGACTCGACAGCCCAAGCGGAAGGGTGTGATACGCTTCTAAGATGAATCGGACACAACGCGTTGAAGTCGAGAACTGAATGAAGCAGCATCAGAGTCATTTAGGTGACAGAGCAATAGCGCTGAGCCTGATGCTCGCTGTTAGAAAATCCATAAATGAAATATTCTTACACATAAGCGTACTTGCAACTATAGGAGGATAACAGGATGTTTAAATTCTATGAACGGTGTATATTTTGTTTTGAGCAATTACCTACAGAGACAAAGGGGGACGGTGAGCATGTAATTCCCAAGAGCATTTATGGATTTTGGCGAATTTATGACGTTTGCGAAGAATGTAAACAGCACTTCGGGGATAATATTGACCAACTCCCACTTCAAAATCCCAGCATTTTAAATGCCATAGAAAAATTGGAGTTACCGGATGCGGATAAATTATTTGAACATCTACCTTATGTCGGCACAGATGTAATCGACAAACGTAAGATTCCAATGACAAGAAAGAATAGCAAATTCAAGATAAAATCTACAATCAAAGACAAAGATTTCTTAGAATGTTCCGAAGATGATTGGGAAAAATTCGGCATAAGCTGGCTCAAAAATAATGTTCAGCCTAGAGTGTCAAAAGACAAATTTGATAAGGAAATTGAACGCCTAAAAGACAAATATAACTCTCTTAAAC
>CAZYWQ010000404.1:0-2293 GCA_964651675.1 uncultured Candidatus Sumerlaeota bacterium
GTGCAAATGAGTGATTTGCAAAAATATATAGAAATTAGAAAAAAGAAAAATCCTGAATTTGCTGAATCTTATGAATCTGGGTATGAGGAATTTAAGATCGGAGCCCTTTTACGTGAGGCAAGGAGAAAAAGCGGCCTTACTCAGGAAGAATTGGCTCGACGGGTAAAGACCACAAAGAGTGCCATCTCAAGAATGGAGAATCATGCAGAGGATATTAAATTATCAACAATAGAGAGAGTTGTAACGGCATTAGGAAGAAAAATAATAGTTGAAATTAAGTGATATAGATTTTATCCATTCCAATTGAAATTATAACAATCTGCTATAATATTGGCAACGCCGGGACCCTTCGGGAGAATTGCGCTAAGTTTATTATTACAAAGGTGTTATATACAACAATAAATTATTAAAAAGAGCCTAAATGGTTACTTGGACAGATATTGTAATAGTCGTTATTTCGGCTTCGGCTGTTGTTGTTGCACTCAGATCTTTTTGGGTATCAAAAAAATCTTTAAGGCATCAAACTTTTGCAGAATTACAAAAGGAATATCGATCACCTCAAATGGGTCTAGCTATAAGTAAACTTTGGAGTCTATATATTTATGAATGTAATAAAAATACTGACGAAATGGTGAGAAGATACATTGAAGACTGGAAGGATAAAAGATGTTCTGGCGGTACCATTGATGATTTAAACAATTATTTATGCTTGCAAAGAAGAATCGTAACACAGTTTTATCATTCTTTGAGTAACCTTTATTTTAACCATGTTTTACCATCGGATTTAGTGTTTGAGGTATGGAATAATGAAGCATTGGAAATCATTCCCAAAATCCTTATACCAATCGAGAATGCGATCCGTGGAGAATCTGGAAGAAAACCTCTTGATGAAAGCTATAGTTTATACAGGTTATATGAAGCTGCAGTAAAATATGAAAAAAAGAAGAAATGATTAATTATACTACGGTCATGCCAATAGGATTTATCATTTTAACTAACCCGCACCCCTTGTGAGAATCTCAATAAGTATTTCATATTTTTCTAAAATTTGATTTAATCCTTTCGGTGGGATACAATAATTAATGATAAAACTGGCAATACCAGACCTCTATGGGGAATAGGAATCGAGAATTAAAGTATATAAAAAATGCACATTTTCAATCTAAATGTTCAAACAGAAAACACTTCTAAAGACATCACTGTAAACATTTCTGATAATGGTCTTCGTTTAATGAAGGACTACTCGGATTTTGTTACTGAAATAAGGTCTCTTAAAGCTATTCAAACTGGCTTCAACGTTAATACTACCATTAATTGGTCAAAGGAAAACGGATTAACTTGGAAAGTTACACTTCCTCAGTGGGATATGTTTATTACTATTCTTCATCGTATTCGACCATTCGTCCTTAAAAAGGAAAAGGCAAATTTTTACAAAATACGCAATATTTTGCGTAAGTCGATCGATGATCAAGATATCCTATCAATATTAGAGTATAACAAAAATCTATTTTCAGGGCGTCTTTGCCAGAATCTTATTCGGTTCCATATAAATGATGTTCTTGTAAATTCAGAAGATTTTTTAAATATATGGCTTAATGCATTTGAATATCATCGTGATCAAAATAAGAGAAAATTTGTTGAGGAACTCCATAAGCATTTGCCTCTTGATGTATCTAAAGCATTTTTTGTTTCTCTCGTTATTGATAAGGTTAAAGCTATTCTCAATCTATGTGGCATAATTGACTTAATACTTGGTAAAATAACAGAGTTCAATGTTAGTTAATTTGAGCTGTCTTCTCGGCCATTACTGTGTATAATACGGTGTAACCGGCTCGTGTGCTGTCGTTCCCTTCGCTCAAACCACTCTTGGTTCACATTTGCTATTGTTGCTGCTGTTTGTTACTTATTAAAATCGCTTTTCTTTTTTCTTTCAGCATCGGCTTCGGTTACACTGGAGCCGCTCGGAAACATACGAAATATTTCAGAGTGCTTATAACCCCACTGTGATTGCTTCACAGCTCCCCCACCTTCCGTCATCCGTGCCGGAAGGTGGGCTCAAGGCCGTGGCCCGGATGGCCACGGCCATAAGGCGCGCCTCTCCTTCCTTTTTTATAGAATTGGGGAAGAAAAAGAAAGTAAACGGATTAATTCAGAAATATCTTGAAACTCCAAAGTTTCCATTTCCTGAGGATACCACAAGTAGAAAAAGTAGATAAACCGGAGAACTCAATTAAGGTAGCACTTATGTTTTTTCGGAGAATAGTGCTTTGGCCGCATCGCTTCACGCAGTTTA
>CAZYWQ010000404.1:2303-3297 GCA_964651675.1 uncultured Candidatus Sumerlaeota bacterium
GTTTATCCAGTAATTTGGGTTCCTCTTTATTCATGCATCTCTCATGAAGACCTTGTGTGTGAATAAACAGCGAAAGTGTAGTTTTTGTTTCAATCAACTTGTATTAATGGAGAAAATACGATAATGTTACAATTCTTGCTCGACAAAATTATATAAAATCGGATATAATCTTACCAGGCGTAGACAGATCTTCACTGAATGCATCCATTTACTTAATCAAATCAGTCAGCACAGCTAATATCTAAACGAAGTCACTTATTGAAACTCCATAGAAGAGAGCTGGTCATGCAGCGGCTTCGTTCAACTTCTCCTATCTGAAACTATCGCTTCAGATAGGAGCTTAACAGTTATATGTGCTGAGAACGAAGATAAATGAATACGGATATGGATATTTTAAAGAATCAGATTTGCCCGTTTAAAAAAAACGTACAACGTGTGCGGATGGAAGAAAAGAATAATGGATAAAAACATAGTGGATGGAAAGTCATTGAAAATTACGGAAGAAAAACTGAACAAGTTCAAGGAAATTATTCCCGAAGCATTTACGGAAAACAAAATCGACTGGGAAAAACTGAAAGCAGCTTTAGGTGAAGACATTGAGTTTAATAATGAACGCTATGTGTTGAACTGGGCGGGGAAATCCGATGCTTTTAGAGTATTACAATCCCCTACGACCGCTACACTGGTGCCGGCAGTAGACGAATCCGTTAACTTTGATAACACCGAAAACATTTTTATCGAAGGTGTAAACCTTGAAGTTCTAAAAGTCTTACAGAAATCCTACTTTGGCAAAATCAAGATGATATACATTGACCCACCCTACAATACGGGTAATGACACTTTTATTTATCTCGATAAATTTTCAGAAACCAAAGAAGAATATTTAAATAGAATTGGCGACAAAGACGAAACCGGTTATTTAACTCGTGAAGGCTTGTTCCGTAAAAACAGCAGGGAAAATGGGCATTATCATAGTAACTGGCTTTCTATGATG
>CAZYWQ010000405.1:0-1576 GCA_964651675.1 uncultured Candidatus Sumerlaeota bacterium
TATTTACTCATTAATAATCAAGTTAGTTTAAAAAGTTGAATACTTTCTATCAATCTCTTGAACAATCAATCGTTCCATATTTTC
Organism: uncultured Candidatus Sumerlaeota bacterium; assembly: GCA_964651675.1. Classification (GTDB taxonomy): domain Bacteria; phylum Sumerlaeota; class CAZYWQ01; order CAZYWQ01; family CAZYWQ01; genus CAZYWQ01. Next base: position 85 of record CAZYWQ010000405.1, read on the forward strand.
TACCATTGTTTCCCAAGAATTCTTTCGCGCCAATTCGATACCTTCCTCAATTTTAAAGCGTTGTGAATGACTTAAAGCTTCTTCGCAGAGTTTCACAAATTCTTCTTTTGAATATGCTACTCCAAGTATATCACTATAATATTTTATTATATCAGGAATAGCCGTTGAAACCACAGGTTTCCCAGTAGCAAAATACTCCAGAGTCTTAGTCGGATTAATATTTTTTGTAAGTTCAGTTATTGCAAATGGCATCAAACATACATCCCATTTTTGAATATAATACGGCAGTAATTTATAATTTTTCGAATCCAAAAAATATATATTATCTTCATTGGGTATCCGAAAGACTTTTCTATCGATAGGTCCTATCATTACTAAATTCCAATCCTTATGCACTCTTGCCATATACTCTAACAACTCCACATCTATTCTATCATCTATAAAACCAATATATCCTAAAATTGGATTATTTATATTCTTTATATCATCAGGTATTTTATTATTATCTTTCTGCCTAAAATGGTTAAATTCAACACCACAAGGAAAAAAGTGAATATTATTACTAAAGGATTTATTTTTTTCATACAAAGCATAAGTTCCAGTAAAAACAACATCCGCAGATCCCAAAAGACTTCTTTCAAAAACATCTATGTTTCTGGGTGCCCACAAAAAAGCCGAATAGTTATCCTGGATATCATACACAGTAATAAGTTCGTTCATAGAACCTGATAAATTAGCCTGAACCGGAAAATAGAACCATAAAATAATATTTCTAAAATCATATTTCTGCATTAACCATAACAACTCAGCTTTCAAAATAAATTTATTTAATCTATAAATAAACTCGGAGCGCGACTCACCAGATAATCTCAAAAATTTACACCAGATAACATTATCAAATTGCTGTAGTTTCATAGAAGTCAAAATCTTGGGATATTTAATTACAACATGCGCTACTTCCGATTTACAATATATTACCTTGTGCCTTTTAGCCAATCGAGTCATTGTGTGATGATTCCTTTGCCAGACATGAATCCAATCTACATGACTGATACAAATAATATCAAACAGATCACCTTTTTTGTATTTGAATTTCCTCCTTTTTGTAAGCAAATTAAGCAACAAGGCTCTTATAATTATAAACAAAGAAAAAGGAATTAAAAATAATATAATAGCCAGTTTCTGTAATAAATTTGATTTAATCGGATCATTATTTTGCATAAATTTAATTCACTATTATAAAACTAATATCTTATACTTAATACTGCCGCGCATTTTCCCTAGAATAAAAGCAACATTGCATATTCCATCTAACAAAGGAGTAATCCTTTGTAATTGATCTCTTTTAAATATAATACAATAAGGAGCTTTTAAAAATCCCTCAGCAAGATTTCTATAAGAATGGAGAAAAATCCAATATCTCTTCCCAAATTTCTTGTGATATTTCTTGAAAATAGCTGCTGTGCCAACACCATATGAAAAAAGCTGTTTA
>CAZYWQ010000405.1:1586-3294 GCA_964651675.1 uncultured Candidatus Sumerlaeota bacterium
CTTTAAGTGTTGTCCTATGTTTGTGAAATACTACAGCTTTTGGTTCGAGAACCAATTTACATCCAGCTTCAACCACACGCCAAGTTAAATCAGCATCTTCTCCATTAATCGAAAAAAAACTGTCAAAACCACCAATTTTCTTTAATATTTTTGTTCTGTACATAACATTTGCTGTAATAAAAAAAGGTGGTGAATTGACTTTTTCTCTAAACATTATTTCCTGAGTGCATATCTCACGATATGCTACATATCGTTCAATTATATTCTCAGATGGATAAGGTTCAACATGCCCACCAACACCACCTATATCCTCATTTTTAAAATGTGTAACTAAATTCGATACCCAATCTTTCTCAACGAAACAATCTGAGTCCGTAAAAGCAATTAATTCTCCTTTAGCATTTTCGATACCTGTATTTCTTGCAAAACAAGCACCTTTCCTTTTCTCCACCAAATACCTAACAGGATATTTTTTAATTATTTCGGATGTTCTATCAGTTGAATTGTTATCCACAACGATTATTTCAAGTTTTTCTTTCGGATAATCAAGATTCAGGAGGCTCTCAATGCACTCAGCAATACATTTTTCTCCCTGATAAACAGGCACAACAACTGACACTACTGGTAAATATTTATTTTCTATATTCACATTATTTCCCATAAGAAGAAGTTAAAATCTATAAATCCGGTAAATTAAAAGCATCTAAAGATGCTCACTACCAATTTTTTCCTTTAATCTACTATATAATTTCTCTCCGATTTGCTCCCAATTCAAATAGGTCTCAGCAATCTTTCTTGCATTCCTCCCATACTCTTCCCATCTATTTTTATCCTGAATCATTCGAATAATTTTCTCAGCAAAATCCTCAGCATCTGGCTCAGCAATATATCCAACTTGCTTATCTCTTATCAACTCAGGAATATCACCAACATTATTGACAACAACAGGTCTACCCGAAGCTAAATAATCTCCAATCTTATTGGGCCATCTACCTCGATTAAATACAATATTTGTCATAGGTAACAATAAAATATCACATACGGATAAAAAAGTACCAATCTCTTTAAAAGGTCTTCTTCCGAAATGAATTATTTGTTCTTCTGTCAAACTATTTTTTCTATTAGAATCTACTTTAAATATTGATAAACCCAATTTTCCTATTTTCATCATATCCAAATAAAAATCTGGTCCCACAACAAGTAGTTTAACATTATTATTTTTCTTACAAACAATAGATAACGCATTCAATAAAAGTTTTTCATCTGGATGATAATTTGCGATATATCCCAGCAAAACTATATCTTCTTTTTTAATCGATGGACTAAAGTAAGAATCAAGATTTATCTCCGATCTCGCATCACATTTATTTTTTGGTACAATATTCTCAATATCTGCTCCGGAGACTAAATGTAACAGACGCTTTTCCTCAATCCCCAATTTTAATGCTCTATCATAAAGGGATTTACATATTACAGTTGTCAGATCTGCTTTCTTAGGTACAATCTCCTCCAATACTTCCTCAAACTTATCAAAAATATTTAGTAAATACTTTCTGAATTTCGACAGTTTCAGATCAGTATCTCTAAGGTTTTTCCTATGAGAAATCATACCTTCTTTTCCATACCAATCACACCAATCAGTAATATAAAAACTACCCTTAAGAAGCTTTGATAAAAAGGCAGGAATAAAATCTACAGGCTTATGAGA
>CAZYWQ010000406.1:0-3280 GCA_964651675.1 uncultured Candidatus Sumerlaeota bacterium
TGAACCATCCGCACGGATTAAAATTTTTTTACTCATTTAATTTCTTTTGTTTTACCTCCTTATTTATTTCTGCAATTTCAGGATGCTCCTCAAGAAATTTTATAATATCCTTAAGAAGAAAAATCTGACCTTCCTTATACAAGGCTTCATATATACGCTTAATTACCTCAAAGTCCTCTGTCGTATCCACCGTCAAACGATAACGAGAATAATCTATCGGATTTTTATATTGCAATATCCTGAATTTTGGATTAATTTTTTCCAAAGGTTCAGCATTCTGATAAATATAAGGTGTTACATGCTCCCTCTGATATTGTTTTTTCGCTTTTTTATGAGCTACTTCCAAAACACTAAATGGAAAAACTTCTACATCCAGACCTCTCGGAAATGTCCTTTCTATCCCGTTACTAACATAATCAACACCTGGCTGATTTTTATTAAACAAACCAATTGCTCCATCGACAACCTCAGGATCAATCACAGAACAATCCGATGTTATTCTTACAATTATATCGACATTATATTTCTTTGCGGTCTGATAATATCTATCAAGCACATCTTCTTCACTACCTCTGAAAACATTCACATTCATTTTTTTTGCAAGCTCATTTATCACATCATCTCGCTGATTTGCAGTCATTGCTATAATGACATCATCCAATTTTTTTGAATAATTTAATCTTTCAATTATGTGAGCTAACATTGGTTTTCCAACAAGCTCTTTCATAACCTTACCAGGCAATCTTGTTGATGTCATCCTTGCCTGAATTATTGCTGCTGTCTTCAAAGCTCAACCTCTTTTTCTATATTTATTAATTACCATTTTCACTTTTTTGATTACAAATTCAACATCGATATCAGTCATTTTGGGATAAATTGGAAGCGTCAATGCCCTACTATAATAATCCTCTGCAATGGGAAAATCGCCCTTTTTATATCCAAATCTTTTTCTATAATAAGGTTGAAGATGCACAGGAATATAGTGAACATTTACACCGATTCCTTCATTTCTCAAATCATCAAAGATAACTTTTCGTGACACTTTCAACTTTTCCAATATCAATTTTATCACATATATATGATAAGAAGCCCTCACATCCTTCTTCTCAAAAGGTGTAACAATCTCATTCACTGATGAAAACCTCTCATTATATATACTCGCTATCTCCCTACGCCTTTGAACAAATTTATTGAGCTTCTTTAATTGTGATATTCCCAAAGCGCATTGAAAATCTGTTATTCTATAATTATATCCAAGGTTAACCATTTCGTAATACCAGTTACCATCGTCTTTTCCCATCAATCTTCTTTCTCGTGTTATGCCATGTGTTCTAAACACCAAAAGTCTCTCATAGAATTTCTTATTATTAGTCGTAACAATGCCACCTTCACCAGTAGTAATATGTTTAACAGGATGAAAGCTGAAAGCCGCCATATCAGAAAGTCGACAACTTCCTACCTTATGATATTTCCCCTTTAATCTAAAATCAGCACCCAGAGAATGAGCCGCATCCTCAATCACAATTAAATTATGTCTCCTGGCTATTTTATTTATCTCTTCCATATCACAAGGTTGCCCAGAAAAATGAACAGGAATCAGTGCCTTCGTTTTCTTCTTAAATCTTTTTAATATCTCAACAGGATCAATATTATAAGTATCACTTTTAATATCTGCGGAATCGGGTTTGCCACCACAATACAAAACGCAATTTGCACTTGCAGCAAATGTAATAGGAGAAGTAATAGCAATATCATCTTTTCCAATTCCTGCTGCAAAGCAGGCAGAATGTAATGCAGCAGTACCACTCGCAAATGCTACGGCAAATTTAGCACCGCAATATTTTGCAATTCTTTCTTCAAACTCTTTTATCTTAGGTCCCTGAGTTATCCAATCAGACCTCAAGACCTTCATTACCTCTTTTATATCATCTTCATCAACACACTGTCTTCCATAAGGAATATACTTTTTCACAGGAACACTCCTATTTCTAATTTGATTTACAATTAATCTATGTAGGGGTTTGATTTATCAAACCCGAATACTCGGGGCTACATTTACTTAGTATTTCAGAGATTTCAACTTAGGAAACGAATAGAAAATATGAAAAGGAAATCTTAATTGGATTGAGTTTTTATCCATTCTTCGGTCTTTTTAATTCCCTCTTCAAGAGTAATTGTTGGTTGCCATCCCAGGAGTCTTTTAGCCTTGCTATTATCGCATAGCAACTTCTGAATCTCGCTCTGAGGATGAATATGAGGAATATGTTTTATTCTACTTTTATCCGATGCAATCAACTCTGCCAACTCATTTATGGAAATATCTTTCCCCAGTCCTGCATTGATTATTTCACCACTTACCTTATCCGAATAGCCAGTCTGAACAACAAAATCAGCACAGTCTTCAACATAAAGCAAATCCCTTGTTTGTGTTCCATCACCATAAATTTTCAAATCATCTCCAGCCAAATTACCATTGATAAAAATCGCCACAACTCCACCTTCACCAGAACTTTTTTGGTATGGTCCGTATGTATTAAATGGTCTTATCACAACAACAGGCATCTTATAGGCAAAAAAATAGGATAAGGTCATACTCTCTCCCGAAATCTTGCTACCAGCATAAGGAGAAGCAGGTTTTATCGGATGCAATTCATTAATTCCCTTATTATTTGTTGCTTTAACATAAACCATACAGGTTGACATAAAAACAAATCGACAACCAATGTATCTACTCTCCTCAAGAACATTAAATGTTCCTATAACATCATTATTAAATGTGGTCTGAGGGTCATCGATACTGTCCTGAACATTTATACTCGCAGCAAGATGATAACATATATCGAATTTGTTTTTAAAAAAACTCTTTAGAACACTTCGATCCTTAATATCCCCAATCAAAAACTCTTTTAATTTAGACTCTTTCTCGAATTCTTTTAGATTATCTTCTCCTCCATTAGACAAATTATCGATTATCCATACATTATGACCATCAGCAATCAACTTCTTAACAACCCATCTACCAATGAATCCTGCTCCACCTGTGACCAAAATATCCATCAATAATCCCTACTAAAAAGTGTCGTTTTCCATAAGCAACTTCTTAATCTTTTCTTTGCTTAACAACGGTTCATTAGAAGAAACATAAGCCTTCTTCACAGATCCCAATTCATTCGGATAAGAATAATCGATTTTCCCTGCCATTGGAACTATCGCAGGAAGTGTTACGAACATATCTTCTAATTCTTTTGGAACTCCAGGAAGCAATAAAACTGCTTTACCT
>CAZYWQ010000407.1:0-3277 GCA_964651675.1 uncultured Candidatus Sumerlaeota bacterium
GGATTTGACTATCGATGCATTGGCAAATGGCATAAAGGAGATGATGGCTGATAGAAGGAAATTAAATGATATGAAAGAAAAGATTAAGAAATTTTCGAAGCCACAAAGTGCGATTGCAATTGCAGAAGAAGTTCTCAATCTGGCAAAAAAGAAAGGTTAATACTGATGGTTTATAAGCTGCCTGATAAAAATAAGAGATTGTACTTCATAGGCATTGGTGGTGCTGGAATGAGTGCCATTGCCTATGTCTTATTGGAGATGGGATACAATGTTTCTGGATCGGATAAATCACTTAATCCGATGACAACACGATTAGTTCAGAAAGGTGGAAAGGTTTATCTTGGTCATAAGAGTGACAATGTGGTTAATGCTGATTTGGTTGTGGTTTCAACGGCGATTTCAAAGGACAATTGTGAGTACAAAGAAGCATTGAAAAGAGAGATACCTATTTGGCACAGAGCAGAGATGCTTTCAGCCTTAATGAGCGACAAAATATCGATTGCAATAGCAGGAACACATGGTAAGACAACAACAACTTCGATGACAGCACTCCTTTTAGAAAAAATTGGATTAAATCCGACTTCAATAATTGGAGGTGAGTTGGATGACATCGGTGGAAATTCGAAATTAGGAAAGGGTGAGTATATAGTTGCCGAAGCGGATGAAAGCGATGGCTCTTTTCTTAAGATGAGTCCTGATTATACCATCATAACGAATATTGAAGCAGATCATCTCGACTATTATGAGAATTATGATAATGTTACGAGTGCTTTTATGAAATTTTTAGAAGGGATTAAGGCTGATGGGAAGGCATTCTTATGTTATGATGATATTGGATTGAGAAAACTGGCAAAGAAGTTGAGTGGGAATGTTGTTTCTTATGCAATCGAAAACACAGATGCAGATATTTTGGCGAAAGATGTTGAGATATTAGAAGGAGGAAGTGAATTCAATGTGTTATTAAGTGGTGAAAGTTTGGGGAGAATGAAATTGAATGTTCCTGGTTTACATAACATCGAGAATAGTCTTGGAGTCTTAGGATTGGGATTGGAAATAGGAATAAAATTTTCAGATATAGCTGATAGTTTAAGGTTGTATAGAGGAGTAAGAAGAAGATTTCAATTTAAGGGAAGAGTCGATGATATAAATGTGTATGATGATTATGCACATCATCCGACTGAGGTCGAAGCCACTCTGAAAGCGGCAGCAAACTATAAGAAGGGCAAAACAAAACGCATTATAGCTGTGTTTCAACCACATAGATTTTCAAGGACTTATCATTTATTTCGTGAGTTTGGTAAGGCATTTGGAAATGCAGATGTTTTGATTCTAACGGATATTTATTCGGCAGGTGAAAGACCTATTCAAAATGTGAGCGGTGATTCGATTTATAATAAGGTCGTTGATTCGGGACATAAAGATGTGAAATATATTCAGGAAAAGGAAAAGATTGCGGATTATCTTCTGGATATCGTTCAGGCAGGAGATATGGTAATCACAATGGGAGCAGGTGATATCTGGAAAGTCGGTGAAGAGTTGGTTAGTCGATTGACAAAAAAACAAAATGCAAATTCCATATAAATTATGCCGTAAAAGCGCATGGTGATAAAGGATGCAATGAAGAATGATTATTTAGGATTGAAAAAATTATTTGGAGATAGTGTTCGATTTAATGTTGATTTAAGAAGTCTATCGACATTTGGCATTGGTGGTTCTGCTAAGGTTTTTGTTAAGATAAAAAATTATGAAGAATTGAAAAAATTTATTGATTATGTTAATAATCGCAGTATAAAGTATTTTATCGTTGGAAAAGGATCGAATGTACTTTTTGCAGATGAAGGTTATGACGGTGTAATTTTGAGGCTGGATGGCTATTTTAGGAATGTGAAGATTGTAAATGAGCGCGTAAGAGTGGGTGCAGGCGCTTTATTATCTGTGGTGCTGAATAAAACAAGAAAAGAAGGATTAAGCGGATTAGAATTTTGTGTTGGTATTCCAGGAACGGTTGGTGGAGCGATCTGGGGCAATGCAGGATTGAAAGAAGAGTGTGTTTTTGATGTGGTAGAGTCGGTTGAGGGAATAAATAACAGTGGCTCAAAAGTTTTTCTGGAAAAGGAGGAAATTCCATACTCTTATAGATGTTCTGGATTAAAAGATTTAATTGTAACCTTTATAAATTTTCATTTTGTTAAAAAGCCTGTTCGAGAAATTGAAGAGAGGATAAATCAATATAAAGAGCGGAGAAAGAATCAGCCAGTAGGAGAAAAGTCCATAGGCTGTATATTTAGAAATCCTAAAGGAGATTTTGCTGGCAGATTAATCGAGAAAGCAGGACTCAAAGGCTTAAGAGTAGGAGACGCACAGGTTTCAGATATTCATACGAATTATATTGTTAATAGAGGAAATGCTAAAGCGAGAGATGTCCTCAGTTTGATTGACAGAACTAAAAGTGAAGTTAGAGACAAATTCAATGTGGAGTTAGTAACAGAGATACAAGTCGTAAGATGAATCTGAATGTGGTGATTTGAAAAATCATTCAATAAGTAGTAGGATTATTATGCCAAGAAAAGTGAAAGTAGTTCTAAATAAGCACTTAAGTAAAAGAAAAAAGAAATCTGTTCCAGTAACTGCAAAAGTAAAAAAATTTCTACGAGTGTTGATGTTATTTCTTGTAATTATGATATTCGTGTTATTAGCTGGTGTGAGTGCTTCTTCATTTTATAAATTTTGTTTTTCGTCAGATTTTTTTAATATAAAAAAAGTTGAAATTGTTGGAATCTCGGATAAATTAAAAATGCAAATTAGTAGAGTTATAGATGAAGATATATTATTGGATAGCAATTTATTGAAGGTTGATATTGACGAAATAAATAGAAACCTCGAATCTATTCCGAAACTTGATGATATAAAGGTAAGTCGAAGGTATCCCAATAGAATCAAGATCAAGGCTAAAGAGTTGGAACCGATTGCAATTGTTGTTGGCGAAAACCTTTATGTAATCGATGATAAGGGACTAATCATAGATCTGTATGATAAGACAAGTGAAGTAAGTTTGCCGTTTATTACCGGGATAAATAATGATTATATTGAATTTGGAAAAAAAGTTGAACTTGTATCACTTGACAATGTTATTGGTTTGATAAAATGTCTTAAGGTAAAAAATGAAAATTTTTTGAAAGAAGTATCCGAATTTCATATCCAGAAAAATGATTCTGTGAGTTTAATTTTAGTTGATGGAATTGAAGTAAAATTAGGTCAGGATGGATTTGTTGATAAG
>CAZYWQ010000408.1:0-3275 GCA_964651675.1 uncultured Candidatus Sumerlaeota bacterium
ACAGTATTCTATATCGATATTCGTGCAACTGGTAAAAAATATGAAGAGTTCGTTATGCGAGCACAAGAAGAAGATAAAGTTCTCTATATAAGAGGTAAAGTTTCCAAACTATTTAAAGATGGAGACGATATCGTAATCTGGGGAGTAGATACACTTACCGGTAAAAAAGTAGAATTACGCGCTGACCTGGTTGTTCTTGGAACGGCAATAGTCCCTGACTCCTATATAAATGACCTTATAAAGAAAATAAAAATACAAACAGACGAATTCGGATTTCTCTCAGAAGCTCATGCTAAGCTCAGACCTGTAGAAACAATCTCAGCAGGATTCTTCCTTGCAGGAGCTGCACAAGCACCAAAAGACATTCCCGAAACTGTCGCACAGGCAAGTGGTGCTGCTTCTAAGGTCATCGAAATGTTTTCACACGATGAAATATATCATATTCCTATCATTGCTACAGTCGATGAAGATTTATGCAGTGGTTGTGGCATTTGCATTCCTCTCTGTCCGTACAGTGCAAGAAAACAGGAGAAGGAAGATGATAAGAAAGTTGCTACAGTAGAAGAAATTTTATGCGAAGGCTGTGGTTCTTGTGTCGCTGCTTGCCCATCTGGTGCATCTCAACAGAAAAATTATAGAGATAAACAAATTTTAAGTGTTCTCGAAACAACTTATAAGGAAAGTCAATAATAACTATGAAACAATCTAAGAACGACGAACCCAAAATAATCGGTTTTTTATGTAAGTGGTGTTCCTATGCGGGTGCAGACCTTGCTGGAACAAGTAGAATGGAATATCCTCCAAATCTAATTCCAATCAAAGTTATGTGCTCAAGCAGAATCGATCCCTCATTTATCATCTCTGCGTTCAAAGATGGTGCTGATGGAGTTTTGATCGCTGGCTGTCATCCCGGTGATTGCCATTATCAAAATGGTAACTATAAGACGCGAAGACGAATGTTCCTGTTAAAACAGATGATTGAGGATCTGGGCATTCCGAGTGCGAGATTGCGACTTGAATGGGTATCTGCTGCAGAAGGAAAAAAATTTGCCAGTGTTGTTAAAGAATTTACTGAACAAATTAAGGAATTGGGTCCTTTAAAGCTACAAGTATAAATATAAACACAATTTCCCCCAGTCTGACAATTTCCTGCAGGATATGGGGAACTTGAATAAAAATGGAGAATTGTAATGGGAAAACCAAAAATTGCCTTTTACTGGAATGCATCGTGTGGCGGATGTGAAGAATCGCTTGTTGACCTTGCAGAAGACATACTTAAAGTTGTCGAGGCTGTAGACATCGTCTTTTTCCCAGTCGCAATGGATTTCAAAAGAAAAGATGTCGAAGCATTGAAAGATGGTGAAATCGCTGTAAGCTTTATAAATGGTGCTGTAAGAACAAGTGAACAGGAGGATATGGCAAAACTATTAAGAAGAAAATCCGGGCTTGTTGTTGCATACGGTTCCTGCGCTCATATCGGCGGGATCCCGGGTCTTGCTAATTTCTGGCGAAGAGAAGATATTTTTGACAGAGTCTATAACAAAGTCCCAACAGTCAAAAATCCTGAAAAAACTGTTCCTAAAACAGAAGTCGAAGTTGATGGATATAAATTAGAACTCCCGGAATTTTACGACACTGTGAAAACTCTCGACCAAACAGTCGATGTGGACTATTATCTACCAGGATGTGCACCACCACCTGATCTTATTATGAACGCAATAACTGCCATCCTCAAAGGTGAATTGCCTCCGAAGGGTGCTGTTCTTGCACCGGACAAATCACTTTGCGATACCTGTCCAAGAGCTGAATCAAAACCTGAAAAAATATCGATGAAGGATATAAAAAGACCTTATGAGATTCAAATAGATCAGGAGAAATGTTTTCTCGAACAAGGAATTATTTGTATGGGACCAGCTACCCGTTCAGGATGTGGCGAAAGATGTATCAATGGAAATATGCCCTGTCGTGGTTGTTTTGGTCCGACAAAAGAAGTTCAGGATCAAGGACTTAAATCCCTTTCTTTTGTCGCTTCTATACTCGGAATCGAAGGCGAAGAGAATATGTCGGATGAGGAAGTCGAAACATTACTGAGCAAGATCGTAGATCCTGCTGGTTTGTTCTATATGTATTCACTGCCTTCTTCGATACTCACAAGAAAGGTATGATGTTCCGAAAGAATTGTTTTTAATCTAATGGAGGATTATATGAAAAGAATCACAATCGATCCAATTACAAGGTTAGAGGGACATGGTAAAATAGAGATTTTTCTTAATGATAAAGGGAATGTAGAACGAACTTTTCTTCAGATACCAGAACTCAGAGGTTTCGAGAAATTCTCTGAAGGAAGGCAGGCTGAAGAAATGCCTCGTATCACACCTAAAATCTGCGGTGTATGTCCTACAGCACATCATATGGCTTCTACAAAAGCCTTAGATAGTTTATTCAATGTCGAACCTACAGAACCTGCCAAAAGAATCAGAGAAGTGATGTACAGTGCCTTTATGATAGAGGACCATCTTCTCCACTTTTTCTTTCTTGGAGCGCCTGAGTTCATCGTCGGTTTAGATGCACCGGCTGCTCAGAGAAATGTGTTGGGAGTTATCGGTAAAGTTGGTCTTGAGACTGGCACAAAATTAATTTTAATAAGGAAAAAACTCCGTAATATAATCTCTTTGATTGGTGGAAGAGTTATTCATCCTGTATGTGGATTACCAGGTGGTGTTTCAAAGCCGCTTACTGAGGAAAATAGAGCGGAAATCAAGGAAACAGCAAAAGAAGCCGTAGCTTTCGCAGAGTTTTGTTTGCAGGCATTCGATGACATTGTTCTGAAAAACAAACAATATGTAGATGTCATCGCTGGCGATGTATATTATCATAGAACTTATTATATGGGACTTGTTGATGAGAATAATAAAGTAAATTTTTATGATGGGTATATTAGAGTAGTTGATCCTGATGGAAAAGAATATGCAAAGTTTAAAGCGGATGAATACCTGAACTACATAGAAGAACATGTTGAACCGTGGAGCTATGTCAAGTTCCCATATCTCAAAGGTGTTGGATGGAAAGGATTTACAGATGGAAAAGATAGTGGGATTTATCGAGTTGCACCAATCGCAAGATTAAATGCTTCTGATGGTATGGCAACTCCGAAGGCTCAGGAAGAGCATGACAAGATGTACGGCATTCTTGGTGGTAAGCCAGCACATAATACACTCGCTTTCCACTGGGCAAGATTAGTTGAGGTAATGTATGCTGCTGAACTTATGAATCAG
>CAZYWQ010000409.1:0-3269 GCA_964651675.1 uncultured Candidatus Sumerlaeota bacterium
GAACTGATCCCCGTAGGGACAAAGGATTTTTACTTTTGGTAAATTGAAGCTCAAGATAGGACCATACTACACTAATCAAGCACACTATGCTTTATCGTACCCTCAACATCTTCCACTTTGAATGTTACATAATAAAGTTTCTCCCCATATTGACCAGGATTGACAATGACTGTATTGCCCAACTTATCCATATAATCGCCGTAAACCATCGGCGCCTCATGAATATGACCATGAAGCGTGAGTAATGGTTGATTCTCCTCGATAAACCTTCTTACAGCCTTACTGCCTCCATGAACACCACTGAATAAATAATCAATCTTCGTACCATAAGGCGGAGAATTCAGCAAATAAATAGACTTATGAGTTTTAGTAGAAGAAGATAAAACAGACAACTCTTGCTCAATTGATTGATGATTTTTTATATTTTCTTCTGCTTCAACAAATTGAATACCCTTTTGATCGCTAATAATTGCCGGATAACCTCTATCGACATAATTCTTCCAACAAATAGAGAGTCCCAGCAAAATCTCTATTGCCAAGAATGAAAAATATTTTAGATCGCTTTTTCTCACTTTTATATTTAAGTAATCGCGGTTCTAAATAATCAGTGATAAACCTTTTCTGATTCTTAAACAATTCACCGAACCGCCCCACATTCGGTAATATATTCCCACCGAGAAGAATCAAATATATTTTATTCTTCTTAGCTGTTTCAAAAATCTCCTCATAATAATTTTCTCTACCCTGAATATCAGTGGCATAAAGAACTTTCATTGCCCTTCCTTTTAATAAACTAACCCTTCACACTCACATAATCTCTATTTACATCAACCACCTTACCATTTATGGATGAATGTATATTACTTCCTACCGCATTATCTGGAATAGCTGCGACCATTTGCCCAGCCTTAACATAATCATTTATCTTAACGATTGGTTCGGACCTTGCTCCAATATGCTCCTTAAGCGGTATTTTCACGGAACCAACTCTTTTTATTTCGGGATGAAGAGGAGCATAATGATCATAATGTGTAAGAAACAATCTCTGCTTCAACCGTTCTACAGGAACGAGTCTTCCCATTCTTTCTTCACGAACTTTTTCCACCTTCAACTTATGAGGATTAGAAATTTTACTCGTAACAAAAAGCTTCTTAAATCTTGCATTAACTCTATTAGGTGATAAACCAGTTGGACATTGAAACAAAGCTCCACATAATCCACACTCACAGCATAAATGAGCGCCCGTAATGATTTCAGGTTTCACCTGAGCATTCCACCCGACTGACCGCATTATCTTATGTGGATATAGACTATGCCCAAGCAGATACCTCACACAAATATCAGTACATTGAGAACACTGCTCACACACACTTCTTGATATCTTTAATATCTCATCATCTGTAGCTAACTTATCACGAACAACAGAATGTTCCTCAGGTAAGACGATTAATGCTGAAGTCCTTTTTGAAATGCTTCCCTTTTTCTCATCAATAATGCGCCCCATCATCACACCACCCTCAAGAACTTTATAGTTCTCTATCTCAGAACCTCCAGCCATTCTAATAGCATCAGAAACAAGAGTCCCGATTGGCAAATTCAATGTGCAGGGATTTTTAACTGCACCAGTGATGGTTACAAAACGCGAAGTTACTACCATATCTCTCATTGCTCTCGATATATTAATCAAAGTTCCAACATTCTGAACCAGAACACCCACATCTATCGGCAATCCTCCCTCTGGAACAATTCTTCCTGTAACCTCATAAGTAAGAACCTGTTCATCACCAGCAGGATAAAAATCCCGAAGTAAGTGAATCTTAGCATCCGAATTCTTATTCTTAATTGCCATTTTGATTGAGCTAATTGCTTCTTTATACTTTTCCTTTGCACCAACGACAAGATTCTTTGCTCCAGTAGCCACCTTTAGTATTTCTAATCCATCAACAATTTCATCAGCATAATAAACCATCATCTGCTGATCGCATTTTAACAATGGCTCACATTCCGAACCATTCGCTATAATATATTCGCATTCGCAATTTACCTTTATATGAGTAGGAAATCCAGCACCACCAGCACCAATAACGCCTGCATTTTTTATTTTCTCTACGATTGTTTTTCTCATATTACAATAATTTCGTTTATCATAAATTACAGTATAGCTTATGTAGAAATAATTTTATTGAATAGTCAAGGAAATATCCCCTGTTAAGCAAATATTCTGTTAAGATTTCCTTCTTAATAGCACTAAAGCCCTTTTAAAATCATCCGGTAATGGTGCTTCTAATTCCATATATTTATCAGAATTAGGATGCTGAAAACATAATCTCCTCGAATGCAACAAATGGCGATCGACTTTTCTTAATTCAGTGATTAGAGTCTTATTCTTATTAGTAATATTTATCGTCTTTATTCTATTAGGCAAATAGACCTTATCTCCAAGAATTGGATGTCCCAGATAAGCAAGATGCACTCTGATTTGATGAGTCCTACCTGTCTTAGGCATTATTTCAAGATAAGTAAACTGCTCGAATCTCTCCCTTACCCTATATTCCGTAACCGCTTCTCTTCCCTTATTCTCCTCAACAGCTATCAACTTCCTATTTTTCTGACTTCTTCCAAGCCTTGCTTCAATAATACCATCATGATCCTTCATAGCACCAATAACGATACCTTCGTACACCTTTTTAATCTTTCTATTTTTCAATTGTTCCGACAGATTCGTATGAGTTGCATCCGTCTTAGCTGCAAGCATAATTCCGGAAGTTTCCTTATCCAATCGATGAACAATTCCAGGTCGTAATACACCACCAATTCCTGACAAATCCTTGCAATGAGAAAGAAGCGCATTGACCAAAGTTGACCGTTCATTACCAGGTGCAGGATGGACAACCATACCTGGTGGTTTGTTTATGGCGATAATATACTCATCCTCATAAATAATGTCTAAAGGAATATCCTCCCCTTCGACACTCATTTTTCCCAAAGGAGGAATCTCAACCTTAATTTTATCCTTCGCAGAAACCTTAAAATTTCTCTTTCTAACAATGCCATTTACTGCCACTCTGCCATCGTCGACTAATTTTTGAATGTAAGTTCTTGAGAACTGTTTTCCTGCCCCATCCAGCTTGCTTTTTAGCCATAAATCGATCCTTGTAGGCTCACAATCATCCGGACAAATAAATTCATAGATTTCTTTTGTCATAATCAAAATAATCTCAGCAAAAGGATTAAGCACTTATTATCGGGGGGGAAATCAGTACAAACAT
>CAZYWQ010000410.1:0-3243 GCA_964651675.1 uncultured Candidatus Sumerlaeota bacterium
TTGGTTGATCCCGAATCCTGTGTAACAGCAAGTAATTTCCAGAAATATTATTAAAAAAATTACTAAAATAAGACTATAAATAAAAAGGCTCTCAAATCCCTGAGAGCCTTTTTTACTAAACACAAGAACGAAATTGATTATTGACATTCCTAAAAGAATTGGGTTAATAAACATCATTCCTAACGATACAATGTCAGGTTTATATGCTATGTGAGGAGGAAGAAATGAAAAAGATATTTTTTATTTTATTAGTTTGTTTACTATCTCTTCCGTTGATTCTTCAGGCTCAGAAATTTACTTCCATAGAAATTGTTAATACTACGGCAACATCTGACTCGGGTAATGAAGTCTTCCCCTGTATAATTCAGCTAAGCAATGGTAGTTTATACTGTGTTTGGGAAAGTTTCAGCAATATATCGGGCGCAGGTACTGATGCAGACCTTTTTTACGCAACTAACAGTGGTTCAGGTTGGTCTGCTCCTACTTTGCTAAATACAAATGGAACGACGGATACTGGCGGTGATTACTCACCTGTAATTATTGAAAGAAGCAATGGTGATCTTGTTTGTGTATGGCATAGTACTGATAGTTTGAATGGTACAGCCGGAACAGACTTTGACATTTTTTATTCCACAAATACAGGTTCAGGCTGGGCTGCTCCAGCAGTACTGCACACTTACTTCAATAGCGATCCTTCTGATCAGAAAGAAGATTTTCCTCATCTAATAGAAGACAGCAGCGGTAATCTCTGGTGTGTTTGCGAATCTAAGGGCACTGACGATTATGAAATCCTCTGGTCTGTGGATACAGGCTCAGGATGGACATCACCTCTCTTTATTACTTCAAATACCGGAAATGATTATTATCCCTGGTTATGTGAGGGAAAGGGTGGGAAAGTTTATTGCGTATGGGTTAGTGAAGATGATTTGAGCGGTACAATCGATACCGATGCTGATATATTGTATTCTTATTACAGTGGTGGTAGTTGGTCATCTCCTGCTTATCTAAACTCATTTGCACCTACGGACGCAAGTAGTGATCAGGACAATTATCCCAGGACGGCAAGATTGAGTGATGGAACTCTGTATTGTGCCTGGTCAAGTAGATACGATCTTGGTGGAACTATAGGCACTGACAGTGATATATTATATTCATATAATACCGGATCAGGTTGGTCTGCAGCCGCTGTTTTAAATGGCAACGCATCAGCACCTTCTTCATATAATTACAATCAGCGCATTGTTTGTGATAACAACAATAAACTTCACTGCGTCTGGCCCAGTTATGATAATATTGATGGTGTCGGCACCGATTATGATTTGGCATATGCTAACTATAATGGAAGCTCCTGGTCTTATCCAATGATGCTTAATTGCGATGCCGTGTGCGATAGTGAAGCTGATTATCATCCCTGGATAATGGTTGATTCAAGCAATACACTCCACTGTGTCTGGTATAGCAAAGAAGATGTGACCGGCACTATTGGAACAGATGGCGATATTTTTTATGAAAAAATTGCCACTCCCTATCTCGGAATAGACTATGGTTCTTCCTACGGACTCTATCAATATGAAAATGGTGTACACACTCGATTAAATACAATTAGTCCTGATGATGTAATTTCGGCAGATACGGATGGTGATGGCGAAGATGAATTAGTAATCGATTATGGCCCAGCTTATGGTCTATATATCTGCGATTCAGGAGTGCACACTAAAATAAGTACATTATCGCCTTTGAAAATGCTTGCTGCGAATATGGATAATGATCCCGATGAAGAACTGATGATTTATTTCAGCAGTCCGAAATATCTCTGGCAATATGATGAGGGAAGCTGGACTCAAGTTAATGCTGTCCCTGTAGACCATATGATTGCTGCCGATATTGATGGAGATATTAAACAAAACATAATCATCGATTATGGAAGCTATGGACTTTGGGAATATGAGGATGGCACTCATACGCAAATAAATACTATTAACCCACAATCCTTTATTTCTGCAAACCTTGATTCGGACTTTACCAGAGAGCTTGTGATAGATTATGGAAGCTATGGACTATATAGTTACAATGAAGGCACTCACACAAAATGGCATTATCTTTCACCAGAAAAATTCGTAGCTTGTGATACGGATGGAGACGATGTCGATGAAATCTGCATTGATTTTGGTAATCCCTATTATTTCTGGGAGTATGATAGTGGTGCCTGGACAAGGATAAATATCGTTTCGCCACAGGATTTCATAGCGATAGATTTTGAATGTGATAACTATCAAGAGCTTCTAATAGATTATGGTTCTTACGGAGTATACACTTACGATGGCGCAAGTCATACAAAGATCAATCCGGTAAATCCAGATAGTATGGTCAGGGCAAGCTTAGACAATTTGGGCGATCAAGAGGCGATTATTGACTACGGTTCGTACGGAATCTGGACCTACAATGGAACATCACACACACAAATCAACACCATCAATCCCGAATCCTGTGCACCCGCAAGCAATTTCCAGAAATATTATTGATGGATCATTCAGCAGAAGGAAATAAAATATTATTGTTTCATTATTCTTCGCAGATTCATAAAAGTATTATAAAGATAATGAAATCCTTTGTATTTGTTATTGTGAAACTCGGTAACTTTCCCTTTTTGAGGTTTTATAACCTTCCCTGCTGAATTCATCTCCTGCATCGCCTCAAGTAAGTTAGAATATTCACCCGCAGCTACTGCACCAAGCATTGCCGAACCTAATAAAACCGCTTCTGGCTCCTTCCCAATGATAATCGAACATCCCGTAGCATCCGAATGTTCCTGAAGAAATACATCACTCTTCGTTAATCCACCACAAGCAAAAATCTCACTGATTTTATATCCACTTTTATTCATCTCTTCTATAATGTGACGAGTGCCATAAGCTATACCCTGTATTGTCGAGAGATAATTCAACGCCAATTCTTCTGGAGAATTATCCAATGACAATCCTGTCATAATCCCCCGCAATGTCGGATTAGCTCTCGGTGAGCGATTACCGTGATAATAGGGAAGAATATGCCTATCAGTAGTCATCTCTGCTAAAAATCTGAATTTTCTTTTTTTAAACATATCTCTGAGAATCTCTTCTAATAACTGATAAACAGATTTATTTTTAACTTTCGCATCGCTATTTAGTTTCTGACCGTATTTATGAGAAAAAATGATATGATCAATTAAAGAGCCAGTAGCTGATTGACCTCCCTCTGTTAGCC
>CAZYWQ010000411.1:0-3225 GCA_964651675.1 uncultured Candidatus Sumerlaeota bacterium
ACATAATAGGGAACTTCATTAACTGTACCAATCTTAAAAATTTGGGCAATGTTGGGATGGTTGACTTCGGCTATGACCTTTGCTTCACGCTCAAAGCGTTTGATTGAATCGGGATTATCAAGGGCATTCTCAAGAAGGATTTTTATAGCAACGGGGCGTTTGAGAACGGTATCAAAACCTTTATATACTGCTCCCATTCCACCTTTACCAAGTAGTTTCTTAACTTCATACTCACCTAATTGGGTTCCTATGTACTTATCCTGTTCAGGCATCTTGATTATCGCGATAATTTTTGTAAATCAAAAAATAAAGAGAGAAAGTTTACCTTTCTCTCTATTATATCGATGGATAATCAATAATTCTTGAGAGGATATTTATTTTTTAGGTTCCTCAGGGGCTTTAGGAGAAAATAGACTTTCTTTTATTGCGGAATATAGTGTATCATATATTTCCTTATTATCTTTCAATAATTTTCTAAAATTTTCCTTACCTTGTCCGAGTCTCTCACCGTTATAACTATACCAGGAGCCACTTTTCTCGATGATATTAAGATCAGTAGCTATGTCGATAAGGTCACCTTCTTTAGAGATTCCTTCACCATAAATAATATCGAATTCTGCTGTTTTGAAAGGAGGAGCAAGTTTGTTCTTCACCACTTTAGCCTTTGTTCTGTTGCCGATAACATTAGTGCCTTCTTTGATCGATGTTATTCTTCTAACCTCAATTCTGACTGTGGAGTAAAATTTTAGTGCTCTTCCCCCAGTAGTTGTTTCGCTTGGTCCAAACATTACACCTATTTTTTCTCTGATTTGATTAATAAAGATTACGCAGGTGTGTGATTTACTTGTGATTGCAGTTAGTTTTCTTAAGGCTTGAGACATTAGGCGTGCCTGAAGTCCCATAAAGCTGTCTCCCATTTCACCTTCGATTTCATTTTTAGGAGTCAGAGCTGCAACAGAATCTATGACGATGACATCTACTGCATTACTTCGAACAAGAGTTTCGGTAATATCAAGAGCCTGTTCACCAAAATCAGGCTGTGATATTAATAGTTCATCTATGTTTACACCGATGTTTTTTGTATATACGGGATCAAGTGCATGTTCAGCATCAATATAGGCAACAACACCATCAGCTTTTTGGGATTCAGCGACTGCGTGTAATGCAAGAGTTGTCTTGCCCGAAGCTTCTGGTCCGAATATTTCGATTACTCTTCCTTTTGGAAGACCACCTATACCTATAGCATAATCAAGTGATAAACATCCTGTTGGAATAACATCTATTTTATCAACTGCTGCTTTATCTCCATAGCGCATTATAGAACCTTTGCCATGGGATTTCTCTATCTGAGATAGTGCTAATTCTAATGCTTTGATCTTTTCATTCTTTGCCACGATGAATCTCCTTCTCACTGAAATTTAGATAATTATTAATCACAAGATTGATAATATTTGCAAGGATAATTTAAGCTAATGTAGAAGTTATTGTAATAGCAAGGTTGGATTTAAGAGGAGGCAACTCTTGTCGTCGGAAAATAAGACGCAACCAATAACACCTCTTATACTTTTTTCGTATTGGGGGACTGATGCTTTGAAAGTCGCTTTCGATTCGAGGATTTGATCTACTTCAATAGCAATATTTTTTTGAGGAATGTTAAGAAAGATTAAATTTGAACCTGTAGGATTAATTTGCACATTGGAATAACCTAATAATTTCGCTATGTGAAGGACATCATAAGTTATGTTTTTATAAACGGTTTGTCTAAGATTGCCGTTTTTGAGGATTTCTGTTTTTGGAACATTCTTGGCTATCTGAATTATGTTTTGTGGAAATGCAAATACATTGTCGAAACATTTGAAGAATTGAACTTGCACAGTGTTTTTATCGGATGGTACATCATCCGATATTTTTTGAGCCATTGTATTCAACTCTGAGCGTAGAAGTGACAGGTTTTCATTAAAGGCTGTGGTATAGGTCAATACATTTTTTTGAACATCCGAAGCACTGATGTAGAATTCTCTCATCTGGTCGACATAATTGATATACTTGCTGTATTCTGCAATTTCTTTGTCCGAAGACAATTTCCCAAAAAAATCTTTCAATCTGTTGGATAGCACAAAGACATTATTCAGTATAGTATCGAATCCATTTGATACATAATTCAGATTATCAATGTATTTTTTGAATTTGATAAATGGCGAATCGAATATTTTTGATGGATCCAGAGAGATTGAATTTGCTTCGGCAAATAAAACAGGTTCTGTTGCTGTTTTCTTCGATTCCTTTTTCTCTATTTTTTCTATTCCCAGTTTCTCAACTTTTTTATCTTTTTCTTTGATAGCTTCATCAAAATCATAATCAAATTCTTTAAGGCTTTCGAGTTTGTCCACTTGATCAACTGTTGTGGAGTTATTTTCGCTGGATTCTATTTCTTTTTCTAACTCGCTACTGATATCATCGATAAGGTCATCTGTTGAAAATCCTGATTTTTCTTTGCTATCATTTATACCGTTGGATTCTATCTGTTCATCTTCATTGTCTATCTCTAACATTTGGACTGGAATAGAACCTGTAATTTCTTCTTCTTTTTTCTCTTCAGCGACATCCTCTACTTTTCTATCATCAAAGTTGTTAGCTTCTTGAATATCTTTTGAAAAGTCATCCAACTCTTTTTCGATTATGTCATCAACTGATATATCCTTTTCGGGAATGACTTGTTCAATAGAATCAAGTGGCACTTGTTCTTCGCTTTTGACGGATGGATCGTTTATTTTATCCTTGAAGGCAAATTTGGATGTTTCGTTTATTAAATATTGTTCTTCTGATGTTGTTTGTTTGAAAATATCATTGTAGTTTTTCAACCAGTCATTGACTAATTCTTCATCGAAGAGTTCATAAGACATATCAACATTGTAGAGCATCCTTAGCAGATTATGTGATTTAAGCAGAAGAATAAAACTTTTCGGAGATATAACACCTTCATTTTCGATAAGAAAGTTGACGAATTTTAATATCTTTAAAACTATTTTTTTATGGTTGGGAACAGATGATTTTTCGGTAAGTGGAATTATATTGTTTATTAGTCTTCTGATTAAGAGTAGATATTGAAGGCTCTCAACTTTTGATTCAACTTTTGATTCAAGCTCACTTATATTTCTATTAAGGTCTCTTAATAAATCTTCCAATGAATGTAACTTCCTTATATATTACTGAGATAGTCTTTCT
>CAZYWQ010000412.1:0-2972 GCA_964651675.1 uncultured Candidatus Sumerlaeota bacterium
TTTACCAATTCCCTTTTTTTCTGTTCTTTCGGTTTTAGCGTACCAGTCCAACCTTGTACTACCTTTTTATCTTTAATTTTTGTCGGAACAGGTTTTGTGAATTCTGAGGTTTGTATCTGCTGGTTTTTACCGACAACAGTCTTACCTGCCCTATTCCTGAATAATACTTTACCTTTAAAAACTCGTAAGACAGTCTCCTTTATATCACCAACTTTGACATTAAAATCTGTTCCAATCACGCCCAAAGTTGCCGTCGGTGTTTTAATCTCGAACACCTTCGTCTGCGGTTTCAACATCGCAAATATTTCACCGGATGGAATCTTAAACTCGTATCTATTCAATTGAAAATTAATCTCTGTATTCTTATTCAAATAAATACTACTGCCATCGTTAAGCATTATTAATGCAACGCTGTTGTCCTCTACTTTAATCCTATCACCCTTTTTTATAATCATACCAGGAACGCCCTCTATTCTCTCGCCATTCCTATTATTATACACTATTAACGAACCTCTAATCGCAATTATCTCCGCATAATCTACTTGTTTTAACTCTGGAATATCTGAAAGATTTGAGATGAATTTATACTTAAAGTTTTCAGATAGATTATGTTTTGTTTTGATAGCAGTTGAGATTTTTTGAAGCATTTCATATTTTCCCATACACATATCACATGCTTTTAGATGCTTCTCTAATTTCTCTGATTGAGTTTTAGATAAACAATTGTCTATCAATCTTGACAATGTGTTTATCGTCGGATGAAAAATCATACTAATCCTTCCTTTTTAAGCATTTTAATTATGGCTTTTCTTGCATAATACAAGCGTGACATTACTGCACTTCTCGACAAATTAAGAAAAGCGGCAAGCTCTCTGCAGGAAAAACCTTCTGTATAACGAAGTTCAATAATTTTGCGGTATTTATCAGGAAGTTTCTGGACAAATTCTCTGATAGCAAAAATCATTTCCTTTTTAGAATTCTGATGTTCATCTTCATTGCTTGGTTCAATTCCAACTTCATTTAGATAATCTAAAGAAACCGTCTTACTCTTATTTTTTCTCCTAAATCCTCTACATACATTCTTGGTGATTGCAGCAATCCAGGACGCATAAGAAGATGGATTTCTCAAACGATTGAGATTTTTGTACGCTAAGAGAAATGCCTCCTGAACAACATCTTCAGCAATCTCTGGATTTTTAAATTCAATAAGCGCTATCCGAAAAACAAGATTCTGATAGCGATCCAATAAAATCCCATAAGATTCCTTATCACCATCAAGTACTTGTTCCACAACTTCACTGTCCAATAAATATCCCATCGATTGAGCCTTACCTAATTCCAGTTAGATAATATTTCTATAACATAAGAGACACAAAGTAGGAATTTCATTGCAAAAATTTTTCATCAGGACAAAATAATTAATTTATTGAAAGGAAATGAAATTCATTGAAAGGATAATCTATTACAAATAAGTCTAATAACTACAATCCCGCTTAATCTTTATAATAATTCTTCCTGAGTAAACCCATTACATAAAAATCACAATATTGATTATTGTGATACATTGCTTCTCTCAACAATCCTTCTTTCACAAAACCTGCTTTTTCATAAGCCTTTACTCCCCTATCATTTTCCGCAAAAACATGCAATTGAATCCGATTCAAATTCAAAACATCAAACCCATATTTGACCATCAATTTTGTTGCTTCTGAACCATACCCTTTTCCCCAATGTTTTGAATCAGTTATTATAATAGAAAATATAGCTGCTCTACTTACCAAATCCATCCTGTGGAATGCTGTGACACCAACCGCTTCATCTGTTTCTTTCACAACTATTGCAAAAGGAAT
The DNA here is from genome assembly GCA_964651675.1 of uncultured Candidatus Sumerlaeota bacterium. Taxonomy (GTDB): domain Bacteria; phylum Sumerlaeota; class CAZYWQ01; order CAZYWQ01; family CAZYWQ01; genus CAZYWQ01. The sequence continues at coordinate 1,851 of CAZYWQ010000412.1, forward strand.
ATAATCTTTCTCCTTATACAGATTTTTAAGCAATTCCTCCTGTCTTGAACGATTAGTCGGAAATGAAGTAAAAAAGGTATATCTAATATCAAGCGAGTTGATACAATCACAAAACAAATCCACATCACTCAGGTCAATTGGACGAAGATAAATCTTCTCCCCATCCATAAATGCACTTTCCATTTTTAGCCCCTTAAACAATTTTTAAAAATAATAAATTACAATTTTTTCTATTTGACAAGAGATTTTTGATATAGAAGATAAATGCCGAAAATTACACAAAAACACATAAAATTATGATTCTTTTTAGCCGTTTATACTGATTATTAGTACTGGAAACCAACACAACATTTTTTTTATTGACACGATTTAGTTGATTTGACATAAAAAATTTTTGAAAATTAAAAGTACACATAAAAGCTGGCTTAGCTCAATTGGTAGAGCAGCCGCCTTGTAAGCGGCCGGTTGCGGGTTCGAGTCCCATAGCCAGCTCCATCCACAATATGGAGAGGTTCCCGAGCGGCCAAAGGGGGCAGACTGTAAATCTGTTGGCAAACGCCTTCGCAGGTTCGAATCCTGCCCTCTCCAATATTCAATTTTTGTAATCATAATATGTTGATATTAAAAGACTTACAAATTTAATATTTTTCTTGTGATCAAATTGTGACTATTAGAAATCAAAATATATAAAATAAATACAAACAAATGTAATTGGATTTTTGATTGAAATTGAAGGAGTTAATTTATAAGTCTAAATATATCAATGAAATACTAAATTATTCCTTTGAAGAATCCTGACAAAATACATTCTTGGCTTTCCGTTCCATCAAAAATAACTACTGAACCATCACCATTACCATTATCATCGATATCACCATCAATAATTGTACTCGCAACAATAGAATAATTCAAAGGATCTATCGAGTGCAGAGTAATATTCTTCCCTTTGAAATTTATATTTTCTCTATATACTCCTGTTGATACAATTATTTGGTCGCCTTCATAAGCACTATCAATCGCATTTTGAATACTCTCTCCTGAATTGACATAAATCGTGTCAGAAAAAGTAAAAGATACTAAAAGCAAAAATATTGATATAAATAGAGCTTTAATTATAAAATA
>CAZYWQ010000412.1:2982-3207 GCA_964651675.1 uncultured Candidatus Sumerlaeota bacterium
AAATACTTCCAATTCATCCTGTACTAATTACTTTTTATTTTTTAACTACTCACTCGTCTTTTTTTCAAAAACTCTTCTCCCAACTTATTTGGAAGGAGCTTTAAATTATTTATTAATTCCGATGCATCGTAAAATAACAACTAAATACTTCTTTAACAATAACATAGACAGATTGGTTTATCTTCGATTTCACATGGTTAAAATCACCCTTAATCACATTAGAAT
>CAZYWQ010000413.1:0-3203 GCA_964651675.1 uncultured Candidatus Sumerlaeota bacterium
ACTCTCAGGTGCCCGTGTTTAACCACTCGAAGAAATACAGAGCGACCAGAAACAGTTGAGGTTGGAGCAAATATTTTAGTAGGTGCAAAGAAGGATCTTTTGCTTGAATATGCAAGAAAAATTCTTTCTGATGAACATTTTTCGTCAAAAATGCGTCCCACCGATAATCCCATCGGCGATGGACACGCCGGAGAGAGAATCGTCAAAATATCAAGAGAACAGTGCAGTATGGGTATTCAGATTGACTCCCCAACCTTTTTGGATGGGCTCCCAAAGACATTTAGACTCCTCAAAGTTTCCGAAGCTTGGGAAAATCTCTCCCTAGAGGCATTAAAGAGGAGATATCCAGAGATTGAGGTCATTCTTGTATATGATCAGGATGGTAGGCCATTATTTCCTCACAATGACTTAAAACTTCAGAAAACTTGGAGTGTCAGAATTTCTGTTCAACAAAATGCTCGTATATAATTTCTTCAATTTTTCTAGAAAAGTCTTAAAGTAAAAAGATCGCGATAACTGTACAATAAGATGGTGAATTCTTATGAAACGGAAGCAAAATAGAATTTTGCTAATAGAACCTCCGTTTTAAAGGTTATTTAAAGATACCTATTCGCTTGCGAGATATCCTCTCTCCCTTGCTTATTTGGCAGGGATGATAAGGAAGGAAACAAATTGGAGTGTAATGGTTTACAACGCTGATTTTTCTCCTCAAAATGAAACTCTAAAAGTCAGTTATTTGGCAAGTACTGGCTTTGATAATTATTTAAACAACCTAAAAAACTTATCAGGACCATTGTGGAGAGGAATCAAATCAACGATATCTGAGTATAATCCAGATGTCGTTGGAATTTCTGCTAAATCACAAAACTTTGCATCAACATGTATAGTAGCAAAACTTGCCAAAGAAATCAACAGACAAATAATCGTGGTAGTAGGTGGTCCCCATCCTTCTATGGTAGGACCTGAGGTACTCGAATGCCCAGATGTCGATATATGTGTCAAAGGTGAAGGTGAAAACACTATTGTTGAATTACTTAACGCCATAAAATCCCAAAAGGAATTCAATGGCATTCAAGGTATTATTTATAGAAAAGAAGGCCAGATTATTGAAAATGCTCCCAGAAAATTCATAAAAGACTTGGATTCTCTTCCTTTTCCTTATGAAACTGCCTTTGAAGTACTGAAAGACTTTGATCAATACCCGCTAACGGCATTCGAAAATATTTTTGCTACAAGAGGATGTCCCAATAATTGTTTCTTTTGCGGATCTCGAAAAATATGGAGTAGAAAGGTAAGATTCCGCTCACCGAAGAATGTCATAAAAGAGATAATAATCCTTCAAAAGATGGGATTAAAATCAGTTTATTTCGTCGATGACATTTTCGGTATAAATAAGAAATATATTAATGCCTTATGTAATGCACTTATCAGACATTGTCAAGGACTGAAATGGAGTTGTGAATTCCACGTAAAATTGGTTGATGAACAAACTATTTCTCTCATGAAAAAAGCTGGCTGTTATTTAATTAAGATCGGAATTGAATCTGGTAACAATGAAATATTGAAAAAAATGAGGAAGAATTTTACTATAGAAGAGGCCCTTTCAGCTTGTAAAATTATTAAAAAACATGGCATTAAATTGCAAACGTTCTTTATCGTTGGCTTCCCTCAAGAAACTGAAGAAACATTAAATGATACAGTAGTAGCGATGAAAAAAATCAAAGCCGATGATTTAATTTATAGTATATTCACTCCTTATCCTGGTACAGAAGCGTTTGAATTTTGTAAAGAAAATGGTTTAATCGATGATGATTATGATACCTCTTTGTACAATCATCAGAGTCCAGCCAATTGTTTTTGTCTCAACATGACCTCAGAGAGATTTAGGATACTGGTTTCTGAAATAGAGGAAATGGTTGACAGACTAAACTCACAAATTAATATAAAAGAACTATTTTCCATTGACACATTTTCTAGAATACGAGAGTTAGGAATAGTTGAAAGTTTTAAAGCTAGTATAAGAATATTCCTTGGCAAATAACTTATAAGAAAATGAAATGGACTATATAACTTCGTCTAACTCAAGATATCTGCCTCAGGCTTCTAGTATCCTTTTAATGTCGATAGTACTCTTTAAGATTAGTTAAAAATTCCTAGATTGAGACAATCCAAAGATCTAAATTTATCTAAAAAGATTCCTAAATAGAGTATACAGTATATTAAATCCGTCAAGCAGCCGATTAACTTTCGATTTGCCATATTTCCTCTCTTTTTCAGTCTTTGGAACTTCAATTACTCTATATTTCTTTCTTAATGCATGTACTAAAAGTTCTATCGTAAATGCCATTTTTTCTTCTCTTAAGGATGGTATATCGTTCAAAATTTCACCTTTGAATGCTCGAAATCCACTTTGAGAGTTCGATATTCTAATGCCATAGCGAATTCTTAAAAGAATATAAGTTAATTTTTCGCCTAATCTCGTTGTTAACGGAATTTTATAATAATGTTCTCCAAGATATCGAGAACCAATAACGAAATCTGCATTATCCCCAAGTATAGGTTCTATAAGATCAGGTATTTCTTCAGCACTATTTTGATTATCGGCATCAATTGTAACAATAATATCCCCCACAGCTGCCTTAAAGCCTGTCAATAGTGCCGAGCCATATCCTCTGTTTAAGATATGTTTTATAACTACAGCGTTTAATTTTTTTGCCACTTCATAGGTATTATCTTCCGAACCATCATCAACAACAATAATTTCAGATTTCTCTAATAGAATACTAGGGATGTTTAAAATAACGTCAGGAAGTGAAATAGCTTCATTGTAGGCAGGTATAATAATTGAGAGCAGAGTATTATTAATATTCATCAATTATGAGTTTGTCTATCAGAATAAAAGTTTTCTTAATAGTGAACTTTTTATAATTTTAAACTGATTCTAGCGTTTAATGATCACTTATTATTGATAAACAAAATTAGGGTTCGAAAAATGATTTTTCCTTATCAAATCGTGATTTTAGTTTTAGTTTCAATATTCATAGGATACACACTCTTAAACTATAAAAGAGGAGAGATTTCATTTCTCGCAATGATACTATGGCTCTTGATTTGGACCTTTATGATTTATACGACCTTTTCCTTTAGATTAATAGGTTATATCGGACAAATTTTTTCAGCTCAAGCAGGACTGAATATAATTT
>CAZYWQ010000414.1:0-3197 GCA_964651675.1 uncultured Candidatus Sumerlaeota bacterium
ATCACCCACATCTTATTATTAAAGACAACACTGGTGTGACTAACCCTGGGTAAAAAGTCCGCGTTGCTTGTGGCTTGAGACCAATTTGTACCATCAGTCGAATACCATACATCGTTCAGGCGGTCGCTGGTGTAAGAGCCTCCTCCAATTACCCATATCTTGTTATCGTAAACCACACTTGTATGTTTCCGGCGTATTGGGAAAATCCCGATAGCAGTACGATCCCATATTATTCCATCAGTTGAACACCATACATCATTGCTGCTCCCTCCAATTACCCACATTTTGTTATTATGAACTACACTTGTATGTTGATGGCGAGCTGAAAAGGGGATATTCCCAGTGGCATAGTACCAATCAACCCCAGCTTCATTTTGGGAATAAATATTTATTAGTGATAAATTGAATAAAATTATCAAACAAATAATCATTCTCTTAAGCATCAGTTTCTACCCCCATAATCAATGATTGTGTTTAATCTAAAACATTGTCTAAATTTTTTTCTTCATCGATATTAATATGATATTAGTCACTATTATCAGTTCCAGAAATGTTGCCATAGATGTCTCTTATACAATTTTGTTTCTTGAGAAAAAAGTTTCTCTTATATATTGATAACTGAAAATTATAATTTGTTACAAAATTTTATTTTTGGATGATTATTTTTTATAATTAATGATTGGATTTTAATTACTCCCCCTTTTTAGATAACGAGAAGTCTCAACTATTGTTGATGCACCTTAAGCACTTTTTTGATGTGGGAAACAATTGTGTGTAAGCTATACTTAATGTTTTGTTATTTTAATCTTTCTTCCTTCAGGCGTCTCTAATGAATATGCTACCCAAAGATTATCATTATTATCGTAAGCTATTGATGGAAATCGCGGATTTCCTTTGCCAATTACCGTAAATGGTGCTATCCAACGATTATTGATAGTGTCAAAATTCGATATCTTTGATATCCATTGACTACCCGAAGTATTTTCTGACCAGATTAATGAAACCGCCCCTTTGGAGTTAGATGCCAAACAAGGTGTGCAAACATTAACTTGTCTACTACTAAGAATTTTTGAGCCTGTAAATCTCCCCATCTTTTTTGCATCACAATCGCTTACCTGTAAACACTTTCGATTTTTTCGTAAGGACTTGTCCCATCCGAGGGAATCCCACGCACACAAGATTCTGTCATTATTATCAACTATAACCGTTGGTGTAGTATCAATACTGTTACCACTTACAGCGCAAATTTGACCCAAGTTCAAATTGTTATCAATAGGTCGAACAAAGATAGTTGGTTCACGAGCATCTTTTGGATAACCATCAGGACGATGAAAATCCCAGCTCCAACTTACGATTACTCCATCACCACAAACTGCAATAGCAGGATCGGAGTGGTCTTCATATCGCGGAACATCTGTCGGACTAACCTGAATCTCCATCGACCAGTTTTTCCCGTCATATTTGCGAACATATATTTCCTTGTCTCGTGAATACTGCCCCATCTTATGCCACGTATAATATGTAACCCACAAATTTCCATTTTTATCAGATACCATCCGTGAATGCATCGCATCATCATCAGCGAAAGTTATTTGTGTCGGCTTTATCGCATCCTTTGGAGCTGAAATGGATGCAACATAAATATTATAATTTTCACCGCCAGCGTTACTTGTCCAGCTTAACCACAATCGGTTGTTCTTATCCGTCACAATTGTTCCGTCGAACTCATCCGCATCCGTAGCTGCAACTGCTATATCCTCAGACCAACTCTTGCCATCAAATACTCGCATAAATACATCACTGTTGTTGCGGCAATCTCTTGTAAAAACCACATACATTTTTCCATCCGAACCACATACTAAGGATGGAAATCTATCATTACTTTTTCTATTTGTTGTTTCACCACTTCTCTTGAGTGTTTCGGGCATATAAGGACTATTATCAAACATAATATTATTCGTACTGCCGATACTACCGAGTTGTTCTTTGATGAGTGACTCAATTTTATTATTGTCAGAATCGATTAATTCATTAGTAGAATAGAGAACATTCCCATTGCGATCCACAAGCATTATAAAGGGCCAACCATTACGATTGTATTTCTTCTCAACTTCCCGATTCCAGTCAAGCAGATGCAAAATTGGAAGGCGATAATGCTTCTTGAACTCGAGAGCTGTTAATTCATTTTCTCCCGAAACAACATGAATCACCTCGACTCCAAATGGTTTATACAAATCGGCGAGTTTTCCCAAAGGTTGCGCTTCCTGTTGACAGCCACCACACCAACACGCACCAAATTGGACAATCAAAGGCACGCCTATATAATCTTCTGAGCAAACTTCTCTGCCATAAACATCGTATAGCTTAAAAGCAAGCTTTCCATTCGAATCGCCAAACAACGAAGTTGCTAAAAAGAATAACATAAGTATAAATAAATAAAAAACAAATGAAGGTTTTTGCTTTATTACTCCACGATTCATATATAATTCCAGCCTTTAAATTATTTTATTTAATCATTTCAAGGATTGCCATGTTTATTCTTTTTCAAAAGAAGAATGAATTTGGTTGGATTAATGATTTTTCCACCTTCTACTGTTTTATAAGCGGATTGCATAAGAGCCGCTTTCATCTCTTGTGCAGTCATTTCTGGATAAAGTTGCCAGCCAAGAGCAAGAACACCAGCACAATATGGAATGGACCAACTCAATCCTCCACGGCCACAGTACTGATACGAAAACTCACCTTTGTTATATACTTCTGCAGTAGTACGCGGTGAACTAGGAACGAGTAATCTTTCGGAAGAAGCTCTACCAGGCATTCCTGGAAATCCCGGCTTACACTTTGCAACATTTTCCGGGTCATTCAAGTCATAATAGCAGGGACCAATGAATCCTCTGTGCGAAGTGCAATCTAACACAAGGATACCTTTTTCCTCTGCATGAACGCAGGCTTTGTCCCACATTTCCTGGTTTTTCTCAAATGGAGATCCCCGACCAGAAGGCGCTGCAGAAACAGACACGACTCTGATTTTCTCTGATGCACCAAGTTTTTCATTATTCTCAATAATCCATTCAAGAGCGCGTGCATAATATGCTGAATCCTTCTCCCAGGAAGGAGCAGCAACATAATAGATACGGGCATCAGGAGCGGTTCCGCAACGATTACCAACAAGTAAGCTGGCAACTGCTGGTCCATGC